>JBBRKX010000506.1:0-4733 GCA_038231675.1 Chthonomonadales bacterium
CGCACTCTTACCGCCGAGCATGCGGAATATGATGGCAAAACAGAGAAACTGAAGCTTTTTTCCCCGGTGGCGGCCCACGATACGGATGAGCAGGATCTCGCGTTTACCGGCGATGTGTTTGTGGGCACCAAAGACGGCAACGAAACGATAGAAACTCCGGGGCGCACCAAGGGGCACTTCAAAGTCGAAAGCAACGACCAGGACCAGCCTTAATCCCCTTATTGCATTTGTGACGCCGCGCCTGTTTATCGGCAGGCGCGGCGAAACGGTCTACACGGCGACCGGGCCGAAAACAGGCGCGGCCATATCATCCGCATCCGTGAGAGAGCAGGTCGGATCGAAGCCGTGACCGTACCAGAGACTCAACCCTTCCTCCGGCGGTCCCCCAAGAGAAAGTAGGATATCGCTCGGTCGCGCTGGATCCACGACTGCTTTGTAGATGCTGTTGGTGTCCAAGCGATCGGCCGTGCGCACGGAAAAGCCGGTAACGCGTACGGATGGCATGAAACCTGTGCGTGCAACTCCATCATACGAGACGCGAAGCATGTCGCGATTGGCGCCCTCCACCGTGACGGACCGCAAACGAGGCCCCGATGGCTGGTCAGTATCTCCCGCCATGCCGTGCAAAGCGATATGCGCGAGACGGCGCCCGATGCGCTTGAGACCGTGGACGCCGATGTGGATCTGATCATCCAGTTCCAGATCGATGCCGGCCACTACGGCGGTGTTCGGTATTTCGTCCGCAAGCGTGCGCTGATGTTCCTGAATAGCGTTCCATCCTGTAGGATCGGAGCCGGGAGGAACGACGAACCGCCCTATCTGGACGGAATAGAAGGGGAGATTCGCGTCGCCTGTATCCGTGCGCACGTTCTCCACAAGCTGCGTGAAACGCTCCCGAAACTGCGTCGCGTCCTGGGGATTCGCGTCCGATTCGCCTTGATACCATAACAGTCCGCGCACTCTGTTCCCCACCGCCCTCAGACTCAGCAGCATCGAGCCATAGAGCGAGCGCCCGCCCTGATCCTTGAACTGAGGGTTCCACTGCTGCATCGAGGTTCCCCCATGGGCGCAGGCAATCAGTCCAATGGGGACCCCGCTCGCTTTGTGCATTGCATTGGCGAACGCGAGGCCAAGCCCGGCGCCTTTGGTCCGTGTTGTGCGCGCTTCACGCGCAATGCGCTCCTGTTCGGCGCCGGTGGCTTCACTGTGGCATGGGTCCGGGGAATCGCACAACCAGTGCAGAGGCTCTTCGGCTATATGCCACCGCCGCGCCATGTCCAGCACATGCACGTACGGAGAGGGCGGCTCGACATCCTCGAGGTTCCCAACGCCCTCCATGTTGCTCTGGCCCGCCAGGATCCATAGATCCCCGACCAGGATGCCGCGGACATGGGTGCTTGTGTTTGAATCGCCCTGGAGGCGGAATGTGATGCTATAGGGCCCGCCAGTCGGGATACCCTGTAATTTCGCAAACCACATACCCTCCCGCGCGATTCCCGCCTCGCGGTCCAGCCAGTCGGGAAGGGCGGCCTCGCGACGAAAGACGCTCACCAGGATGGGGCCGGAAGTCTCAAGGGAACTTTGACCTTGAACCGTGACCTCGCCCGACACATCCTGCAGGGTGCGCTGCAGGACGCTATCCTCCAAAATACCTGAAGTGATGACCAGCGGTGTGGACATTCTACACGTCTCCTTTGATTGGCGCATTGCAGGCAGACCTGCCGTCACGCCATGGCATACGCCTACAGTACACCGGGCAGGATAGCCAGCGAATAAATTCGCGCCTATAGCTACAGGAAGTCCACCGGCGTGGACTGCACCTGTAAGGCGCACACATATTCTGCTGGATTAGAATGACCCCATCCGGTAAACGACATGGCATATGCCTACAGTACACCGGGCAGGCCGCCGCTTCCTGCACTGTAGCCGCCGGCAGCCGTCTCCATTTGCGCGGAGCTTATGCCGATCTATATGGTATACTAAAGCAGGTTCATCGAAGAAGACAACCGGCAGACCAATCGACGCGGCGGAACCGGCCCGCGCTTTTTTTGTGCGTAAGGGAAAGTATGAGCGAGTACACGCAGGAACAGATACGCAACATCGCGATCATCGCGCACGTTGACCACGGAAAAACAACGCTTGTCGACGGCCTGTTGAGGCAGGGCAACGTTTTCCGAGCCAATCAAGATTTCGCCGAGCGCGTCATGGACAGCAATGCCATCGAGCGCGAGCGCGGCATTACCATCGTCAGCAAAAACACCGCCGTCTCCTACGAGGGCGTGAAGATCAATATTGTCGATACTCCCGGCCATGCCGACTTCGGTGGCGAAGTCGAGCGCGTCATGGGAATGGTCGATGGAGTGCTTCTGCTCGTGGATGCCGTCGACGGACCCATGCCGCAGACTCGCTTCGTTATGTCCAAGGCGCTTGCCATGGGACACAAAGCGATCGTGGTGGTTAATAAAATCGACCGCGCGGACGCCCGGCCGGACTGGGTCGTGGACCAGACCTTCGACCTTTTCGTGGAACTTGGCGCGAATGAGGAGCAGTTGGACTTCCCCATCGTCTACACCAGCGCACGCCAGGGAATTGCGACGAACGATCTGGCGCAGCCCGGCACCGACCTGAAGCCGCTGTTCGAAACCATTCTCAAGCGCCTCCCCGCTCCTGTCGGAAATCCGGAAGCGCCCCTGCAGATTCTGATTTCCAGCATCGATTACGATGACTATCGTGGACGCTTCGGGATTGGAAGAATCCATGCGGGGCGCGTACATCCCGGAGACAGTGTTGCGATCGTCAATCGGGATGGAGATATTCGCCCGGGGAAGATCGTAAGCTGTTTTGTTTTTGAAGGGCTGAAGAAGGCGGAGCGCGACGAAATCTCGGCGGGAGAGATCTGTATCCTTTCCGGCCTGAGCGACGTCGGAATCGCCGAAACGGTCGCGAGCCGCGAGATGCCGAAAGCCGTGGAAACGGTCCGAGTCGATGAGCCCACTCTTCAAATGGCGTTCAGCGTGAACACCAGCCCGCTTGCGGGGCGTGAAGGACAGTTCAGCACCAGCCGAAAGCTGCGCGAACGTTTGTTCAAGGAACTGGAAACCAACGTCAGCCTGCGCGTGACGCAAGCCGAAACCCCGGATACGTTTCTTGTCAGCGGCCGCGGCGAACTCCATCTTGCCATCCTGATCGAGACCATGCGTCGCGAGGGATATGAGATGCAGGTCGCGCAACCGGAAGTCATCCTGCGCGAAGATGAGGATGGCCGAAAGCAGGAGCCGTTCGAGCGCGTCGAGATCGAAGTTGCGGAAGAGCACCAGGGCGTCGTGGTCGAGCAGATGGGCCGCCGCAAAGGCGAGATGCTGGATATGCGACTTGGCAACGGCAGCGTCTACTTTACCTATCTGGTTCCCACGCGTGGACTGCTTGGCTTCCGAAACGACTTTCTGACCGCGACCCGCGGCACCGGAGTCATCAATACACTCTTCGATTCTTACCGACCCTACGTGGGAGATATCGGCAAGGGCAGCAGCGGATCCCTGATCGCAACCGAAGCCGGCACGACAAATCCCTTTGGCCTGGCCAATGCCGAGGAACGCGGAACCCTGTTTTTGCCGCCCGGCGTGGAAGTCTATGAGGGCATGATCGTCGGCAAGCATCTTCGCGATTCAGACCTTGAAGTGAACGTCTGCAAAATGAAGCAACTCTCGAACATGCGGTCTTCGAGCAGCGACATGAGTGTGCGGCTTACTCCGCATACCGAAATGTCCCTCGACCGCGCCATCGAATATATCGGCCCGGATGAGTTTGTCGAAGTCACCCCGAAGAATATTCGGCTTCGCAAACGCATACTGGACTTTTCGTTGCGCAAGCGTTCCGAAAAGCGTGGCTCGGATCTCGCACGCGCGTAGCCGACCTTACTCCAGCCCCTCCACATACCCATTGTGGAGGGGCTTTTTCACGCCTGATCGCCCCGGTGAAATTACCTGCAACGCACCGGATATGCCCGACACTTGTTGACCTGTTAGCCGGAATACGTTAAAATAAAGGCGGCGAGCGCGGAATGGGATTGCGGTGCAAGGAGAGGATGCAACGGGCCTTGGGAAAGAAGCGGATGACATGCTGGCAATGCCGTAGATATGACCAGGAGGCCCGGCGTTGCCTGGATGGCAAGGTCAATCCGAGGAGTAAGTCCGATACGTTTACTGTAACCGAACTTTTCGGGCTGCAGGCGCTCTGTCACTACAACCCATACCGGGACGATCTTGCCGCCCGCATGTTTTTCCCCGGGCAAGCGCCCCTGACGAAACGCCCCCTTACCGCCCTATGGGACCGGCGCATCGAGATCGAAATTTTGCCGGATGAGGAAGAGGTATCCGGCAATTCAGCAGCCGGCGGCAGTGAGAGCTCTGTCGATGTCGGCGATGAGATCTTCGATATCCTCGATCCCGACGGATAAGCGCAGCAGCGCATCGGAGATGTTCCGATCGCGTCGCTCGTCGGCGGATAGCGCGGCATGGGACATAAGCTTTGGATAGCTCATGATACTTTCCACCCCTCCCAGGCTGGGCGCCATGGCAAAAATCCGGACTGACTGAAGCACTTTTACGGCCGCCTGCTCATCTATTACTTCAAAGCTGACCATGCCGCCAAAACCACGCATCTGCTTTTTCGCGAGCATGTGCTGAGGGTGAGTGGGAAGGCCGGGATAATGTACGGCGACAACGCCAGCGCGC
>JBBRKX010000507.1:0-4729 GCA_038231675.1 Chthonomonadales bacterium
ATTGTGTTTGGCGGGGCCAAAATTAGTACGGTCGGCGGCTTAGGTATCATCTACGACCGCAAGGTCCCACCAAAAGATGCACATTTGCCGCTTCCACCCTCGACTGTGCTGGAATGGGAACAGCGTCGATACACCGCAGACCTCGCGGCCAACTTTAACGCACCCATTGCTGCGGAGATCAAGGCAATGCAAATCGAAGTCGATCGGCTCAAGCGCGAGGGCGCGCTGAGAAACGTCGCGACGGAAGGCGACGGCAAGACCATCGCTCAATCCAAGGCCAATCTTCAGCTTTGCCCGATGTCGCCGCACAGCGACCTATTTCGCGCTCTGCCCTTTGCGCCCAAAGTGATCGAGGCAATTCGCCAGTTGGTCGGCGACCCCGTCGTGCTGCATCTGGATCAGGTCTTTTTAAAGCCGGCCAGGCAAGGCGCGGGCACCAAATGGCATCAGGACAATGCCTACTTCAAGATAGATGATCCATTGAAAGGGACCGCCATGTGGACTGCGGTGCATGACGCATCCATCGCCAACGGGACCCTCCGCGTGATCCCCGATGCGTTTCGAGAGCAGTTGGAGCACACGCGTGACGGCGACAGTGACCATCATATCCGCTGCTACCCCGATGAAGCGCACGCCGTGCCCATCGAACTTGCGGCCGGCGGCGTTGTTTTCTTTGCCTATGGAACGCCCCATGCAACGGGCGCCAACGCGACCGATGCGGATCGCGCGGGCGCGGCTTTCCATTTCCTGAATAGCGATGCCATTTCAGGAGATTATTTCGGGGCTTACGCCGTGGGCGTTCCGGGCCAACAGCACCCGATCCTCACCGGCCCAAACGCCGGGGATGGGAGCCTCGAATATGGCCATGCCATCGCAGGTACATGGGATCAAGAGGTGCAAACGACCCTCCGTGATTCCTGAGTTGTTGGGGGTGATAAAAATAAATTTGCCTTGCAGGTAATTGTTCGCAGGAGACTGCCTCTTCGTGTCGAACTGTCTGGTTGACGTCGTTTTGTCAGACTTATCACGGGAAGCCGTTTTTCGTGCGCGCCCGAACCACACTCTTTCAATGGAGATGCTGCTCATGAGAACTACTGTCACTCTGAATGGAAGCTCAAGCGTCAGCGCCAACTATGTGTCCTGGTCGCCCATCCCCGCCACTGTCAGTTTAGCCGATCCAACAGGCGCCACCGGCCCGGTGCCGGTCATACTGAGCAATGCGCAACCCACAGGTCCGGGAGGCCAAGTTATCTTCTTCGGAGTGCTGCCGGGAACGGGGCAGGACCAGCTCTCGCTTACGCTCCCTCTGGACGGCACGCCGGTCCCCTTCTTCCTCGCCGGAAAATTCGGTCATCCCAGCGCGGACGATAAAGACGCCTCCCTCCAGGTGGCCGATGCGGCCGGAAGTACGGTGCTCTCCGTGACGCAACTCATGGTGCGCGTCCGCAAGAACGCGAATGCACTGACGCCGGCCGAGCGGGACCGATTCCGCGCGGCCATGGCCACCCTCAACGATCGGGGTAGGGGCCGGTTCAGCGACTTTCGCGACATGCACACCTCGGTGGCGCTGGGGGAGGCGCACGGCAACGCGGGATTCCTCCCCTGGCATCGCGCTTATCTGCTGGATCTGGAGCGCGAACTGCAGAACATCGATCCCAGCGTTGCGCTTCCCTATTGGCGCTTTGACGAGGCCGCGCCGAACCTCTTCACGGAAGAGTTCCTGGGAACGGCGGATCAGAATGGCACGGTGCAGTTCGCTCCGGACAACCCGCTGCAGTTCTGGCGGACCGATCAGGGCGACGGCATCGTACGGAATCCCTTGTTCGACACCACCACGGAACCCGCGAACCAGTCCGGGGCGCCGCTCTTGACTCAGGACGCGACCCTGGCGCTCGGCACGATCTACGCGCTGTTCCGCGCGATGGAGGGAGACCCCCATGGCAGCGCCCATGTCAGCTTCGGAGGCTACATCTCAGACCCAGCCACCGCCCCGAAAGACCCCCTGTTCTTCCTGCTCCACGCCAACGTCGATCGGCTCTGGGGGCGATGGCAGTTGGCGAATAACCGTTACGATCTCACCAGCAAGGATACGTACGAGTATCTGGGGAGTGCGGGAAGTCCCGGCGCTACCCGGATCGGACATAACCTGAACGACACGATGTGGCCCTGGAATTTAGTGACCACCCGGCCCCGACCCCATACGGCTCCAGGGGGACATATGACGCCGTCCAGCCTCGCCTCGGCGCCGGGTCTGTCCCCCATAGTGCGCCAGATGATCGATTTTCAGGGCCTGACCGATGGGGCCAGCCGTCTGGGCTTCGACTACGATGACGTTCCATTCCAATTCTGATTCCACGCGTCCATTTCAAAACTGCGGCGCGGAGAGAGAGCAACCATGGACCTCGAACTTTATCATCAGCAGTACCAGGAGAGCCTCCAGGCGGCGGCGGACAAGCGTGCCGATTATGCCAAATTCCTCGACCGGTCCAGGCCGGAGGACGAGCGCCTGGAGGCTGCCAGAGATACAGGCGGCTTTCAGAGCACCGAAGCGTTGAGTCAATCCGTACAGATCGTGCGCGATCCCTCGGAACCCCCACAAATTCGAGCCCTGGCGCTCTCGAAGGCCGGGAGCGATATTGCTAAGAGTCCTGATTTGATCGAGATGGTGCTGGGACTTCTAAAGGATCCCGCCGGGCCGGTGGAAGTAAGGCGGGCCGCGCTCAACCTGTTGCGACAGATGCGCTTCACCTCTCCCGTACTGGAGATGAAGCGTCCCGAGTATATGGACGTGTTACGGGCCATTATAGACGACGCGGATCAAGTCCTTCGGCAACAGGCCATCGAGATGCTGGCGCAGCAGAAAGACGAATATGTCCAGCGACGGTTGCTGGAGGGTCTCGAGCAGCCTGCGAAGGCGCTGCTGCCGCCCGCGAAAGCGATCCAGATGCTGGGTTACGATGTGCATGCGGAGTACTTTCCCATCCTCCGTGAGATCGTGAAGAACGCCCCGGACGCAGCGACGAAACAGGAGGCGGTGCGCCTGCTCTCGGCCGACCCAACCTCCGTGGGCCTGTTGACGGAACTCTATCGCAATCGCGGCGAACATGAGAAGGTGCGCCGTGCGAGCGCCATCGCGCTGCAGGCGCTGGCGCCGGCACAGTTTGAGCAGCATGCGAAGAATATCGTGCTTGATCCAGACGAAGAGGAAGGTCTCCGCACCACCTCCATCAGTGCGCTGAGCCACTTTGGCGACCACGCCGCGCTCCAGCAGGATCACGAGTTCAATTTGCGGTTGGGAGAGATGGACAAGGCATCCCTCGGTCGTCCCCTCCAGGAGGCCGTCCAACGATACACCGCGAAGAGCGACCAGGATTGATTGAACCAGGAAGATTATTATGAACGCCGGATTGGATTCGCCGGTATTTAGTCAGGATACGCACGAGGAAGGGATTGCGGAGTGGATCGCGTCGGCGCGTCGCTGCCGGAAAGACCGGAACGCCCTGGCCCGCTTATTGCCCGAGCAGACGCCCCTGTACTCCGGCCGTAGTGGGAACGAAGTGATCCGCATCCGTGGCTTTCTCCTTGCCTCTTTCGAGCGCGTCGGTTTGCCGCAGAACGCGTTGCCCTTTGTGCTGGAAGAGCTGGAAAGTGGGCAGGACGCGTATCTTGTCGCGGCCGCCGCGAAAGCACTGCGTGGCTCAGAACGCCGGGAAGGTAGATTTGTCCCGTTCCTTTTACAGGCAATCGAGAATATCCGCTCCAGCGATGATTCCATGTCTTTCGAGACGTACCGGCCACGCTGGCCCATCGCCCATCCGACCACGGCACTGGCGGAAGTGTTCCGCACCCTCGCCTGGATAGGAGCGCATGCGGCCTCCGCGCTCGATTCACTGGAGAGGCTGCACGCCGAGCATGGTGCGAGCCTTGCCGCCTGCTCACGCGTGGAACTCGAGCGAGCCATAGAATCGCTTCAACAGGGTTCGGCAAAGGGCCGGCTGGCCTGTTGCGACCTTTCGTTTGGTTCTGACTGGTCTCGTGGCGTGGAGCAGGCTAAACGCAGGGACCTCGTAGGTCTGCATGATCTATTGTTGGAGGACCAGAACGGGCGCTGTGTACGATTCGGCGACTTTTTCCAGGGAACGCCGTCGATCGTGGTGTTCTTCTATTCGCGTTGCGGCAACCCCAACAAGTGTTCGCTCACCGTAACGAAACTGGCCCATCTTCAGCAGGCCGCCGTGGCGCGGGGAATGGCGGGCCGGTTGAAGATAGCCGGATTCACGTACGACCCCCTCTATGACTTGCCGCCGCGCATGAAGGCGTTTGGAGAGAACCGGGGGATGGTATTCGGCGACGAAGTGCGTTTCTTTCGCACTCCCACAGGTTTCGATGACCTCAAATGTGGCTTCGGCCTGGGCGTTGGTTTCATAGACTCCATCGTGAACCGTCACCGGATCGAGCTTTACTTGCTTGACGGCAGCGGGAAGATCGTCAGTAGCGCGACGCGCCTGCAATGGGACGTGGAAGCGGTGCTTTCCCAGGCGGAGCAGCTGGCTTCCTCCGTGAACATTCCGAACTTCGGTAATCCAATCACGCGGGGCGGGATCTGGAAGGGCGGTGTCCTCCCTGCAATCGCGGCGCTCGCGGTAGCGCTTTTTCCAAAGTGCCCGATGTGTTGGGCCGCCTATCTTGGCATGTTCGGCGCCGGCAGTTTGCAGCATCTCGCAACCTC
>JBBRKX010000508.1:0-4729 GCA_038231675.1 Chthonomonadales bacterium
GTGAAATGGTTCAATGACGCCAAAGGATATGGTTTCATTGAAACGAACGAAGGCAAAGATATTTTTGTACATTATTCCGCCATCGTCAAAGAAGGCTTCAAAACATTAGCCGAAGGTCAGGAAGTCACCTTCGATATCGTTGACGGAGCCAAGGGGCCACAGGCCGCGAATGTAGCGGCCGGGGCTTAGTTCGGGAGTTTTAGAATACAGGATGTATGGCATACCGGTTTCGGCGCGGCAAGATAGCGACGAGCCGGTTTTGTTCTTTCTTCTCTATTTGCTCGGAAGGAACGTCATTCTGACGTTCCTTCTCCCGAGGCACGCAAGCATCTGGCCGCCTGCGTGCAGGAACTTCTCCAGAAAACGATTCGTAGCAGAAACGAAGCTGCAGACGCAAGGGGTAAAGCCGATTCCGGCAATTTGACCGGTGGAGATCACCGGATTACCTGACTGTGATCGATGGTCCAGCGCTCTGTCGGCAGGCATATCATTTCACACGGCGGAAACCGGTTAAAACACATAACCGCCGGGGAAAGTCCGAGGATTATAAACAATGAGCAACGCCGTTGCTGTAAGTGCTGATAACTTTGAGCAGGAGGTCCTGAAATCTGAGGTGCCCGTGCTACTGGATTTTTGGGCGGTATGGTGCAATCCATGTAAAATGATTGCTCCCCATGTCGATGCACTTGCGTCCGAATACGATGGCCGGGCGAAAGTGATGAAAGTCAACGTGGACGAGGAGCAGGAGATAGCCACGAAATACGGCATTATGTCTATTCCGACGTTGCTTTTCTTTAAGGAAGGCAAAGTAGTGGATACACTCGTGGGAGCGGTTCCCAAAAGCTCCATTGCGAGCAAGCTCGAAGGTTTGCTGTAGTTCTGCCTTCCGCAAGCTACCGATAAGAATTCGCCAAAACGAGTCGATGAAAGATTTCATTGACTCGTTTTGCTATCCGGCAGGCTATTTTGTGCCGGCGTTCGATGTGGCCGCCGCGCGAATGCTCTTCAACAGCACGACGATCCGCGGGTTATTAATAAACGTGTCCAATACATAAGAATTGAACCACTGCTTGTCGGTGCCTTCGGATTCCTGCCCCAATCGTGTGGCGGCGTCCTTCGATAGCTTTGCCGCCGTGGCCACCTGGGCTGGAGAGAGGATCGTCTGGAGGGTCGTCGAGAGAGAACGCAGGTTCTCCTTGCTCATTCTATCCCGCTTCGCGGTGATGTCCGCCTGGATCTTGATGACGCGGTCGTCGAAGTCTTTTGGGATCGCTTCTCCGGCGAGGGCGGCCTTCTTGGTGGCGCGGATTTCATCCGCCATTGTCATGATCTCGGGCACTCCCAACAGCGCCGATTTCTTGTTGTACGACAACGCGGCGGCGGTTTCCACGGCGATGATCTTATCGATCTGATCCGGAGTTATCTTCAGTGGGTTAAGCGCGTGCAGGCGGTCGATATCATCGAGCGCATCCAGCAGATCACCGAACTCCTTGGCCTTCCGAACGTCATCCGCCGCCGGGTCCGGAACGGATGGAACGGTAGGGGATGGAACGGGGGGAACCTGCGCATGCGCGGACCGTCCGACCATCAGCGGCCCGATCAGGCCACCGAGCAACAATGCAGCGAAGATCGCTATCAGGGCCACATGGACCCGTGCGCTATTTCCTTTGGCTCGCATAAGTTGATTTCCTTGGGCTGCCGGAGTGTGGCAACCGCCGGCGCCTTCCAGGCGCCAAGACAGACTTGATACAGTAATTATATCGCATTTCCCGACGCGGGTTACGGAGAAGCATGCCCATGCTGGACACCTTGCCGATGTTTCTTAAGAAACGCGCTGAGCGTGGTTATCGCTATTTGATGGAACAGTTGGACGGAGTATCGGCCGTGGACGCCATGCGGGGCCGCGAGCCGGATTGGCCCTTGCATCGATGGGGTAGCGGCCAGAACGGGTCGATCGCCGGAATTGCATGGCATGTGACCGCCTGGAAGCAGATCACTTTGCCGTTGCTTGCCGGCGGGGGAGTCCCTCTAAGCCACGATGACCTCGAGGAGGCTCCGGATCCGGCGGACTGGCCAGCGATACTTGCATGGCTTAAGCAGGTGGGAACCGCCTGGAACGCCGAGCTTTCCCTCCTGCCTGAAAGCGCCTTTGAAGAAACGCGAGACTGGGAGGGAAAGCCCATCGTCGTCGCCAAATTGGTGGCCGAGTGTTACGAACATGATATCCAACATGCCGCCCAGGTCGAGCATCTCCGGGTCCGATATCAAGTGGAAGACGCAAAGGCAAAGCGACAGGGATCAGACCTGTGATTGCTTTCCCGCCTTGTTTTCGATGCGGGCCTTCCCTGTCCTTTCCAGCTTACCCCAACCGACCGCGCCCCCTCGCACCGCTGCCAGCAGTGATTTGAGTATGACATAGTACATCAACTGACGATAGACAAACCGCTGCAGAAACAGCCAGGGAAGAAGCCGCATGTTCCCGCGATCCATGCGGATGGCGATAAAGGCCGCGAGAAATTCTATCGAGAACATCCACAAAAAATAAGTCGCGAACTGCAAAAAATTCCCCGCGAAGATGGAGTACACCACCGCGATATCCATAAAGGGCGATACGGCCGGAAACAGGATCTGGTACAGCCAGAGACTGGGTAAAGCAACCCATCCGAACGCTCCGTTCTGGCCCAGAGCCCATCGGTGCTTCCATAGACATTGCAGGGTGCCGAACGCCCATCGGAAACGCTGTTTCGCGAGATTACGCAGTGTTTCCGGAGCCTCCGTATAGGCCATCGCGCTATTGTCATTGACGATACGCCAGCCTGCGCGTCGTAGTTTCCAGGTGAGATCGGTGTCTTCGGCAAGTGTGTCGCTCGTATATCCGCCGACCTGCTTTACAGCCGAGTTTCGCAATGCGCCTACCGCGCCGGGAACGACGGTAATACAGTTTAATAGATCGTAGCCTCGCCGGTCGAAGTTCTGACTTGTCGTGTACTCGAGGGATTGCCAGCGCGTCAGGAGATTGTGCGCGTTGCCGACGCGCACATTGCCGGAAACGGCGCCAACCGCAGGGTCCAGGAAGTGGCGCGTCAGGCGCTCCACCGTCGTACGGGCGAAGAGAGTATCGGCATCAAGCGAAATGATGACTTCGCCATTCGCCGCAGCTATGCCGCGATTGAGTGCGGATGCCTTGCCGCCGTTCTCCTTACGGAGCAGATGGACGCGCGGCTCGTCGCCGAACTGAGCCTGCACCACCGCCGAAGTTTGATCGCGACTGCCATCATCCACAACGATCACTTCGAGATGTGGGTAGTTGCTTTCCAGAAGGGCGCGGATCGTGCGGGCAATGACCTTTTCCTCGTTATACGCCGCGATAATCACGGAAACGAACGGAGTATAGCCGGCCGGAAAGACTCGGCGCTTTTCCCGGAATCGCTGCACAAGCGCGAGGCAAAGAAACAGCACCACTCTGGAAACGCCGAGGATGATGGAGAGCATAAACAGCGTGGAAAGAGTCCGTTGAAAGATGTACATCACTTCGAAGACATATCGGTCCGCGCCGACCAGGAATAAATCTTTGCCGGCAACAACCGGCATGACGCTGTCGCGCAGGCTCATGAATGTCGCCCCACGCTTGCGTGCGAGCTCCGGATGCCGCAGATACGAGACGCTTACAAAATGATATCCCCTCTCACGCAACTGTGTAATAATCTGCGGAAGCGCGGCAACGGTTCGGCTGCGGTCTCCTCCCGCATCGTGCAGCAGCACCACATTGCCGACATCGCGATTTACGATCACACTGCGGACGATATCGCGGTAGTCTCGGGGCCGAGTGAGATCCTGGGCTTCGGTTCCCGGCTTGAGATCGAAAAGCCGCCAATCCTGCGGGTCGTTCGTCTCTCCCACGGTAATATAATTGAGGTTTGCCGCATTCTCCATCGGCGAAACTTCCTTGGCGGTTTCCGGTTCCGTATCTCCGCCATAAGGTGGCCGGAAGAGGGTCGTGGAATGTCCGGTAATCGCCTGAATCACCCGCTGAGTCGCCGTCAATTGCAGTCTTTGCGCCTCCGTCGACAGCCGGAATAGGTCGGGATGCGTAAAGGAGTGGTCGCCGATCTCCTCCCCTTGCGTCCACTCGCGCCGGATGATGTCCTGATACGCTTCGGCCTGTTTGCCTACCACGAAGAAGCATGCGGGGACATTATATTTTTGAAGGATATCCAGGATCTGCGGCGTCCAATCCGGGTCCGGGCCGTCGTCGAATGTAAGGCAGATTTGCTTGTCCGTATTGGTTTCCGTTCCTCCATACCGTCGCACGACGTAAGAGGAGGGAAGGAGTACATTTCCAGCGGCATCCTTGAGATAGGCTTCCGAGGTAATCAGACCGGTTTTTTTGTCCAGCTTTGTATCGCGCAAGCCATCGCTTGGCGGCGCCAGCGGCTGCAGCAGGCAGCCTTCGCCCTCGAAGTCGACTTCCGCCTGTCCGCCATACGTGATCTTGTTCAGCACGCCATTCGCCACCAGGCGGCCCCAATCCAACTGCCAGGCGTTGCGATTATAAAACGTCCATAGGGTAGGGTCTTCCGAACCGACGAACCAGAGCGCGCCGCCCAAAAGATTATGTCCTTTGGCGGTCTTGAGTTGATTGTAGACGCTTACGGCATCCTGCATCCAGACGGTGTGGTTCTGATCCTGTTGATTTCCGGCTTTGTCCGCGACGGTATCTTGATAGGTA
>JBBRKX010000509.1:0-4726 GCA_038231675.1 Chthonomonadales bacterium
TAACCGTCGGTTTGACCTTCGTAGGTAAGCCGGTTGCGGCCAGTAGCGCCGTATAAAACAGGGACAATGCGGCGATCAACAGGATAGTGCGGCGAAGTTTTTGCCTGGGCATGACAGTGAGCCTTTCATCACGCTATGGAATCGCGATCTAGATTGGGGCCGCTGCCAGGAGTAGACTTAGCAAGTCTACAGATTCGGAATAGGCGGCACGCATGGCCTGGATGGATGAATTTCCAGGCGTATTATGATGCATATACGCGCATAGTCGCCTTTTTTCTCCCGTTATTCCGTCCACACGCCCAAACAAAACTGTCGTCAGCGGTCCCGGCGGCATAATCAAACCAATACTGCAAAAGAGTGGAACTTTTGTTCCTGGCCGCTGTCCAACTGCATTAAGTTGTGATACACTTTCATTATCCTTCACCGCATTTTTTGGCAGAGGAAGTTCGGGCAATGGTGATCCAAAACGTTCTAAAATTTGCCCTTCTGGCTGCTTCGACGGCCGTCGCACGGCCCGGCGTTGGGCATGCGCCGCCTCTTCACCCTGTAAAACCACGTCTGGTCGCACTGCAGCTAACGCCCAGTATGATTTCCCTGTCAGGACCGTTGGACTCGCAACATCTGGTGGTGACGGGCCGGTATAGCGATGGCAGCATAGCGGACGTTACCGACCAGACGCGCTTCAGGCTCCTCAAGCCGGGCTTCGCGCGTTTTGACAAACCGTGCATTTTAACGCCTGTTCACAATGGCTCGACCGCTGTGGTCGCGCACATCGGCGCGGTCACAACTCAAGTTCCTCTTGTCGTCACCCGATTTGATAAACTGGCGCCCGTCAGTCTCGCCGTCGATATCGAGCCGATGTTCACCAAGATCGGATGCAATCAAGGTTCCTGTCACGGTCAGCAAAACGGCAAGGGTGGTTTCAAACTCAGCCTGCGCGGATACGATGCAAACTTCGATTGGGAACAGATGGTGAAGGCGGATGCAAGCAAACGTACGGACCTGAAAAATCCGGAAAAGAGTCTTCTCCTGCTGAAGCCGACGATGCAAGTCGCGCACGGCGGTGGGCCTCGCCTTGAAAAGGGCAGTCCGGACTATAATCTTATCGTTCGCTGGATCAAGGAAGGCGCGGTCAAACCGGACGAGAAAGCGGTGCGCTTGAATGAGATCGCCGTCACCCCCGTGGAAAGAGTCATGCCGCGTGCCGGGCTCAGTCAACGCATCCTGGTGACGGCCCGATTCTCAGATGGAAGCACTCGCGACGTCACCTCCATCGCGCGATACCAGTCTCAAAACGATGCCGTCGCCACGGTCGATGATGCCGGAGTAGTCACGACAAAGCAATCGGGCGAAAGCGCGGTGATGGTGAGTTACGGAGGAGAAGTCAAAGTCGCGCGATTTCTGGTTCCCTACCCCACCGCGCCCATTGCGTTCGAAAAACTGCCGCGCGCAAACTACATCGACGATCTGGTCTATCGCAAGTTGAGTCAGATGCGGCTCACGCCCTCCCCACGCGCCTCCGATTCGGAGTTTTTGCGCCGCGTCTATATCGATATGCTCGCCACCCTGCCCACCCCGGAGGAGACTCGCGTGTTTCTTGCGGACCACGGCAACACCAAACGCTCCAGGCTGGTCGATCGCCTGTTGGATCGCCCGGAGTATATCGATTATCGCACGCTGAAACTCTCCGATTTGCTCCGGGTCAACGGCCAATATTGTTCCGAGGAAGGCGCGGACGTCTACTATCGGTGGATCCATGACCAGGTTCAAAAGAACGTAGGTTATGACCAGTTTGTGCGCGAGCTGCTTGTGGGGCGCGGCAGCAATTTCCATGTCGGTCCGGCGAACTACTTCAAAGTCGCCTCCGCACCCGAAGAGCTCGCCGAAACCACCGCGCAAAGCTTTCTCGGCGTGCGCATCCAGTGCGCAAAATGCCATAACCATCCTTTTGAGAAATGGAAACAAAAAGATTATTATGGGCTCGCGGCCTTCTTCGCCCGCACGAGCCAGAAGGAAGGCCCGGAGTTCGGGGACACGCAGATCGTCGTTCGCCATGAGGGGGAAGTAACGCATCCGCGCACCAAAGAAGTTGTCCCTCCTAAATTTTTAGGCGGAGACCGACCGGCGATCCAGGACGATGAAGACCGCCGCGTTTCGTTGGCGGCATGGCTGACCTCCCGCGATAACCGGGACTTCGCGCGCGTCGAGGTCAACCGGATCTGGGCGGAGTATTTTGGGAAGGGCATCGTGGATGCGGTGGATGACTTCCGAATCAGCAACCCGCCGTCGAATGCGCCCCTCCTGGATAAGCTTGCCGACGACTTCATCCAGCACGGCTTCGATGTAAAATACATTACCCGGACGATCGTGAACTCGGAAACCTACCAACGCAGCAGCACGATCCTTCCCGGCAATGCAAAGGATGTGCGCGACTTTGCGCGAGCGTACCCAAGACGACTTCCCGCCGAACCGATGCTCGACGCGATCTCACAGGTGACCGAGCGCCCAAACCATTTTGGATCGTACCCCTCCGGCTGGCGGGCGATCCAGGTGCGGGACAGTAAGATAGGCTCTTATTTTCTATCCGTTTTCGGGCGGCCCAAGCGTGAAATCCTATGCGCTTGCGAACGTAGCCTGCAGCCAAACCTGTCGCAGTCGCTCCACTTGATCAATAGCGGGGATCTGAACGATAAGATCGCGGACGACAATGGACGCGTGGCGCACCTGATGAAGCAGTGCGAGAAGCTTCCCAGCGATAAAGCGAACGCCCACATTACGGAAGAACTTTATCTTCTCACGCTATGCCGTTTCCCGACGAAACCGGAGGCAAAACGGATTCTCGATCATGTTGCCGAGATGAAGGAACCACGCAAAGCGTTCGAGGACACACTCTGGGCGCTCCTGAACTCCGAAGAGTTTATGCTGAACCATTGATGGTTCCGTGTACACTCACATAGAATCAAACGTTGCATGGTTGACGAGACTGTCGAAAGACGGCCTGGACGAAAGGGATGTGGAATGTCAGACGCAAACAGATTGAGCCCATTGCAGGATGCCGGTGATCATGCAGGCGGCATCTCGCGCCGAAGCTTTGTCAAAGTCGGCTCGATCGGTTTTCTCGGGCTGACCCTTTCCATGACCGATCTCTTCCGAATGCAAGCCGCCTCTGCCCAGGGAGCGAACGGCGCGAAAGCCAAATCGGTGATCCTGCTCTGGATGGATGGTGGACCGTCGCAGTTCGATACATTCGATCCCAAGACAACCGCTCCAACGAACATCAAAAGCGAATTCGGCGCCATCAAGACGAAGG
The DNA here is from genome assembly GCA_038231675.1 of Chthonomonadales bacterium. Taxonomy (GTDB): domain Bacteria; phylum Armatimonadota; class Chthonomonadetes; order Chthonomonadales; family Chthonomonadaceae; genus JBBRKX01. The sequence goes on from JBBRKX010000509.1 coordinate 3,311, forward strand.
TGCCGGGGCTCGAAATCTGCGAGCTTCTGCCCCACATGGCTACCGTCATGGACAAGGTGACCCTCGTGCGCACGATGTCGCACGATGAGGGCGCGCATGAGCGCGCCTGCCATACCCTTCTCACTGGCTGGCATCCGAACCCGGCGCTGATCTATCCTTCCATCGGCTCCGTTGTCTCTAAAGAGCTGGGGGGGAACGGTCCGATGCCGCCGTATATCACCATCCCCGGCAACGACTTCGCCTTTGGCTATGGACAATCCGGTTACCTGGAAGCGGCGCTCAACCCGTTTTCCGTGGGCGGAAATCCGAATGAGGAACACTTCAGCGTACGCGATGTAAGCCTCCCGGGCGGATTGACGCTCGAGCGGTTGAACGGCCGACGCTCCTTGCTGCAAGCCGTGGACGGGGCTTTCAAGCGATTCGATAACACGCCGCTCGCACACAGCAGAGACGATTTTTATCGCCGCGCTTACGATATGATCTCTTCGCCCGAGGCGAAAAAGGCGTTTAATATCCAGGAAGAAAAGAAAGAGGTCCGAGACCGATACGGCCGCCACTCCTTCGGGCAGGGGTGTCTGCTCGCCCGGCGCCTCGTGGAGGCGGGAGTGCGCTTCGTCACCGTGTCGCATGGCGGCTGGGACACGCATTCCAACAACGCGAAATCGGCCAAAGACAACCTTGTGCCGCCGCTGGATCAGGGAATGTCGGCCCTCATCGAGGACCTGCACCAGAGCGGACTCCTGAAGGACACGCTGGTCGTCTGGATGGGCGAATTCGGCCGGACCCCTGAAATAAATGCGCTTGCGGGCCGGGATCACTGGCCGAACACGGGATGCGCGCTTTTCGCGGGCGCGGGGGTGCCGGGAGGACAGGTCGTGGGTAAAACCGATATCAAGGGAGCCGAGGCGACGGAACGCAAAGTCAGCCCCCAGGACATCGCGGCGACTCTGTACGCAAAGATGGGCATCAATATCGAAAAGGAGTATGTTACTCCGCAAGATCGACCGGTCCATATCCTGCAGGATGGAGTGCCGATCAAAGAGTTGGGTTAGCCGTGTTGCTCAAGTTGCGCCTGATACTGCTTGCGCTTCTCCTGCTGGCGTTGGGGGCCCCCTTACGCGCGGCCCCGCACGTCTCCTGCATCTACCCGTCCGGCGGGCAGCGGGGAACCACGGTCACGGTCACCCTTACCGGCAGCGAACTCGCCGGGCTGACCGGCTTCTATACCAGCGGCAAGGGGCTGACCGCAACGATACAGCCGGGAAAAGACGCGGCGACACGGGCCGTTCAGATCGCCGTGGCCGGCGACAGCCCCCTCGGCATCCAGCAGATACGCTTTCACGATATCAATGGCCTGAGCAATTCGAGATATTTCACCGTGGGAGCCTATCCGGAAGTCATCGAGAAGGAGCCCAA
>JBBRKX010000510.1:0-4723 GCA_038231675.1 Chthonomonadales bacterium
GGCCGTATAAAAAGAAGAGAGCCGTTCCGTCATAGGGTCCGGTTTACCGCCTTTACCGCGTGCCTGGGCAAAGTGCGTGATCGCTTCTTCATAGCGGGCTTCATCAAACAGGCGAATTCCGGCCTCATAATCCGCATTACGTCCAAACCCCAGTATTTTGCCTAGAAAAGACATCTATATCCTCCAATTCAGGGAAAGATTAGGGAACGAGACACCGGGACCAATACCGGGAAATTTCCCTGCTTGCTCGACGGTCGGCGGCGTTCGGAAGAACCAGCCCTAATCTCTGGTCCCTTGTCCCGGCAGCTGCACATTTTACGTAACCATGCCGCAGCGCCGGATGATGTTACGGATCAAAATCGTTCTATTGCCTGGCAGAGCAGAAAAACACAGGCGCACCGGAATTATCGGCATGAGAAGAGGCCGTTCTTAGGCCTGCACCATGGCGCCGGAACCCATTTTTGACGCCGACTGTTGGGCAAGACGCGCCGCCTATCTGTTGTGCCTCGAATTGGCGGACTGCTGACACACGCAATGTTACCGGTTCTTGGACAACATGTCGGTTTTAGCCTCTTTGTCACCTGTCGAAAGCACCGGCTATGACCTACTATCAAATCGGCTGCATTACTGGGAATGGATCGCAACTGTATCGTCGAGGAGGGTGAAGGATATGTTTATTATTATCGGGCTGGTTATTGTCTTTGGCAGTATCCTCATGGGATTCATGATGGAAGGCGGCAAAATCGGTGCGCTGATGCAGATCACGGAATTTATCATCATTGGCGGCTGCGGCCTGGGCAGCATGTTGATGGCCAATCCGCTGCCGGTCGTTATTCATACGCTGAAGGCGGTGATCGGACTGCTTAAAGGCAGCCCCTACAGCAAACAGAATAACATGGAGCTGCTGCAAATGCTCTATGACATGTTTATGATGGCGCGCCGCGATGGGCTGGTGGCGCTCGATCAGCATGTGGAGAAACCACACGAAAGTAAGTTTTTTGTCAAGTATCCCTTTTTCAACGGCAATCACCACGCACTGGCGTTTCTGTCCGATACCATGAAGGTCGTCATTTCCGGCGCGGTCGCGAACTACGACCTGTCCGATCTGATGGACCTTGACCTCGAGGCGGGCCATCAAGAGATCCATCATCCCGCGCACATCCTGCAGTCACTGGGGGACTCGATGCCGGGCTTCGGCATCGTGGCGGCAGTCCTGGGTGTCGTCATTACGATGGGCGCCATCGGCGGCCCACCGGAGGAGATAGGCCGAAAAGTAGGGGCGGCGCTCGTGGGAACGTTCGTCGGCATCCTGCTTGCTTACGGCGTGTTCGCTCCGATCTCCGCAGCGCTTGAGGCGCAGGCAAACGCAGAAGAAAAGTATCTGGGATGTATCAAATGCGCGGTGCTGTCCTTCGCCAGGGGAGACGCGCCGCTGACCGCAGTGGAGTTCGCGCGACGTAATATCGATCCTTCGGTTCGCCCAACTTTCAGCGAGATGGAGCAGGGGGTGAAGAATGCGTCTGCCCCGGTCGCCAAGGCAGCCTAGTTCCAAAGTGAGGAGGAGCATGATATGCCCACGATGACGGACGATGACAAAGCGCCGGTAATACGGATCGTTAGAAAGAAAGTGGTGGCTGGAGGGCATCATGGCGGGGCCTGGAAGGTAGCTTATGCGGACTTTGTGACCGCGATGATGGCGTTCTTTCTCGTCATGTGGATCTGCGGTTTGAGCAAACCTATGAAACAAGCGATCGCGGCCTACTTTCGGGACCCTTCCGGCTTGAGTAAGACCACGAAGGGTGGAAGGAACCCCTTGAGCGGCGGAAACGAGGCCATGATCTCCGCCGGAAAGCCGGCGCCGGTTATCCCACTCGACGGAAAGAACCCGGCCGAGGTTGAAAAACTCCTTATCAAGAAGTTCGAGACGGTCGAAAAGGAGATTGTGAAGCAACTGGAGCAGAGCCCCGATTTTCGAGGTATGCGAAACAACATCGAGGTGCACCTGACCGAAGAGGGGTTGAGAGTGGAGTTGATCGAAAAGCGCGGCTCGGTCTTCTTTGAGTTAGGGAGCGCTACACTCAAGCCGCGGACAGTCGCAGTATTGTCCGTGATCGCGCATCAGCTCGGGAAATTGAACAACCCCGTGGTGGTGGAAGGGCATACCGATAGTAGACCTTTGAATGGCCTCAACGGGTACTCCAACTGGGAATTATCGACCGATCGGGCGAATGCCGCTCGCCATGCAATGGAAGAGCATGGCCTGCGCAATGGACAGGTGGGCGCAGTGCGCGGTTACGCGGACCGAAAGCTTCTTAAACCGGAAGACCCCATGCATTTTTCGAATCGAAGGGTAAGTATTCTCGTGCCCTACTCAATGAAAGATTAGTATGAACCATTAGCTGGAGTGCCTGCTCCTGCACTCGACCAGACAAAAGCGTAACACATTGACGACGATTTTCCTAAGCAATCTCTACAAATGCTTGCCTGCAGGAAAATCGTCGTCAAAATGCTGCACGGGGCTGTAAGCCGCTGCATTTCGACGGTGTGAGGTCCATGCCATGTGAGGCCGATGTCATGTGAGGTCGTCCGCCAGTCCATCCCTTCCCGGCATCCAGGGAAGACCCCATAACCGCTCCACGGCAACACGCTTCTCGTTCATTTTGTGTGGCGTGTGAATCGCATGTATTCTGTTCCACTGAAGGAATTCCTGAATATGAATCTGGAAACCGTCTCCGACAATCAGGGCGCGGGCGCCGCTCGCGCGGGGGGAACGCCGCGACAGTGGCTTCCTGTCCTTGGCCTGCTGATCGGTGCGTTCGTTCTCTTTGTCGCGTATTACAAAGTGCGATTCGCCGGGCTCATGAATGGCGATGCCTTCGATTTTGCACAGCTTGGCCGCAATCTGAGCAATGGCAAAGGGTTTGTGACGTATATTCTACGGCCCCTGGCCATTGCGCACGGAGCCGATCCCACAAAGCAGTTCGATCTGACCCATGGTCCTCTTTACCCCTTTGTGCTGGCAATAGCCTATGGAGTGGCAGGCGCGCGGGACAACGTGACTGCCTACATATCCGGGCTATTCTATGTGCTGACGGTTCCCATCGTTTACCTCGTCGGGCTCCGTTCGTTCGGACAACGCGTGGGATTGATCGCCGCCTGCGCGTTTGCGCTGAGCGCGACGATGCTCGACTTTTCCATTTCGGGTCTACCGCATTCCTTCTATATGTTTCTGGTGGCGTGCCTTGCTCTGGCGATCCATGGCGCCGCCTCCCAGGCCGAAGGGATCAGGACCCGGCCCGGCTCACAAATCAAACGGTCTCCGCTGTGCGTCGTCGGTTTGCTTACTGCGGCGCTCTACCTGGCGAACCCCATTTTCGCCTGGTGTCTTCCCGTCGTAGGCGTGGCCGTTGTTTCCCTTTTCCCTGCCCGAGCGCGAGCAAGCGCGGCGTTCGCTTTCTGTCTTCCGCTCTTGCTGGTGTTGCCGTGGATGTGGCGTAATTATTCCTTAACCTCCAATCCTGTTTTTGGCTTGCGTGGCTCGGAGTTATGGATGGCGACCACGCATTATCCGGGCTATGTCGCTTATCGCTATTTGCCGGAAGACGCCGCAACCGGCACGGATCTCGTACTGGGGGTTTCCAGGAAACTTGCAAAGCAGTTTCTGGAAGGTTTTCAGATTTTACCGGGAGCGGCCTTCAGTTTGCTGATGGTGTTTCTCATTCCCAGCCTCTTGTTTCGCTTTAGCGATCCGGTCGCGAACGCGGTTCGCCGGGTTATTGTCGGGATGTTCCTTGCCATCTTTTTTGGAGTCGTCGTCTTTGTAATGGAACTCCAGATTATTGCCGTGGTAATTCCCGTGATGCTCGTCTTCTCGGCGGCGTTTCTATTGTACTTATGGGATCAAGCGCAATTGCGCGGCTCCACGGCGATGTTGGCCGTCGGCCTGCTTGCGCTGCCCGTCCTCTGTCCATTGGCAAGCAATCTCCTTATGGAGCATGCGCCTTCCATTCCCGTGGACAAACCGGCTGCCATGGCGCTCGGACTGGTCGCGAAGCATGCGCATGGCAACATTGTCGTTTTATCGGATCAACCCTGGATCGTGGCCTGGTACTCGGGTGCGCCGGCGGTCTGGCTGCCACAGGATCCGGCGAAAGTAAGCCGAATTAGAACGATGTTTCCGGGAATGCACTGGGTCTTCCTTACCCAACAGGTACGACAGTACGAACCGGAGTATCAGCGTGCATACGGCTTGCTGGCGCGATGGAATGCTTTGTATGAGCAGTCGATCGAGACGGGGCAGGCGGCGCCGCCGAATGTTCAACTGGGGGACAGCAGCAACACGTTGCCTGCGCTCGTTGGGTTTCAGCCGGTGCCTCCGCCAAGCAAGGACGCGGCGATTACCGTGCTCGCAACCGACCTTTCGTCACCGCCAGTCGCGGCCTCCCTGGGCGACACAACCGGGATGACCGGTGGCATGGCGCACGAAAGTTCCGCGCGATAGTCCTGGTTCGGAATATCTGCATGTACAGCGGATTGCGTCCGCGATAAGCTGGGTATCTATTGGAAACGAAAGGCCCCGGAAAACTCCGGGGCCTTTCGGGCTTCCTAGCAGTTTGTCGGAGAGAAGCCGTAAAGAAAATCTAGTTGGCTTCTCCGCTGCATAAAATTTATGTTTGCAGGTGCAAAACACCCACACACAAACCGTTTTTCGTTCTCATTCGGA
>JBBRKX010000511.1:0-4718 GCA_038231675.1 Chthonomonadales bacterium
AGCCTTCACCCAGCGTGTGACTTCGTCGATGGTCGGTGTGGCAATCCCTTTGCTTCGGTAAAAATCCTCGATCCGTGTCAGAAGACCCCGCTGGCGTTCATTCAACTCCACTTCAAATTCCGACAAATTCGCGGTAGCTCCGTCGATGACCAGGGTTTTATGCGATTGCCAATAAGAAGATAGCGCCTGGAACGTCCGTGGATCGAAGTTTTTTCCTAGCGCCCCTCGCAGTTCTTCTTTTGGCATCCCGCGCCGAAGGGGGAATTGTGCGTGATATTTTTGCAATGCGGATACGACGCGATCTGCGGCGGCACTCAGTTGGGATGGATGAATGAGACGATCGCCCGGGAGCTTGACAGCCAATGCTTGTGAGATGAGGTCTTCGATAGTCGCTGTGGCATCAGCTTCAGCGATGCCGCTCGCTGCAATCAAGTCCTTGCGAAAGATGCCGGCTGGAAAAGCCTGAAGGTTTGTTTCAAGGATATCGGAGGGAGCGCCGGTCTCTCTAGCGAAGAGAGTGGCAAGTACCTCGGTATCGCCCTTACTGTGCCGCTTCGGATGTGCTTCGAGCACTGAGCCGCCGCCAATCGTGATGGATGGCGAATAGGTCCGAATAACGAACCTGTCTCCTCGCGCGCATGCAAATTCGGTTTCACCTCGGAACTGAATAAATGCACGTTGCCCAGGTTTCATCTCAGAACTGTCGTCCAGTAGACGTATACGTCCCAGAACCTCTTCCGTACCGAGGTGGAGGCGAACCCGAGTACGATCCTCGAGTACCTTTGCCGCAGTGGGAAGAAGTTGCAGAACAGAATCGAAGGTGGTGGTTGGCAGAAGCGTGCCGGGGGGCGCAAGCTGCACTCCCCGCGCGATATCGGAGACCTCCACGCCGGGTAGGTTTACTGCGACCCTTGCGCCTGCCAGCGCTTCCTGTTGCTTCTGTCCGTGCACCTGAATGCCCCGTACACGCGTCGTAATGCCCTGTGGGACGATCTCCACGGTATCGCCCGCTCTAATAGTGCCAGCGACAAGCGTGCCGGTGACGACCGTTCCAAACCCGGGACGTGTGAAGACTCGGTCGACAGGCAACCTAAAAGGAAGATTTGTGTTTCGGCCCCGAGCGCGGCTCGAAGCAGAAAGAAGGGCCCGCTTCAGCGCATCGATACCTTTGCCTGTAGCGGCGGAAACGCGGATAAATGGGGAAGCTTCCAGGAACGTATCCTTCAGATGAAGGCGCACATCCTCTTCGACCGCATCGGTCCACTCCTTTTCAACGATGTCTATCTTGGTGAGAGCGACCACACCATTACGGATATCCAACAAACGCAGGATCTCCAGATGTTCGCGCGTCTGCGGCATGACGCCCTCGTCTGCGGCAATCACGAGGAGCGCCACGTCGATGCCACTGGCTCCGGCCAGCATGTTCTTGAGGAACCGCTCATGTCCTGGAACATCGACGATGCCGGCGATCGTTCCATCCGGTAGGCGTAGCACGGCAAAACCGATATCGATGGTCATGCCGCGCTCTTGTTCTTCTTTCAATCGGTCCGGATTGGTGCCGGTGAGAGCCTGGATAAGAGTGGTCTTACCATGATCGACATGCCCGGCAGTACCGATAATCACATTCTTCATAAGGAGATACACAGCCTGGCTCACCCGATAGGGCGCAATGTGGCCACGGGGACAAATCACATCAGGTTAAAAGGCACGCATCTGTTCCATGCGACGTTTCTGTTCATGATACATCGAGCAGAAAACAGCAAACTTCGCTGAATGGAACTCCTGGGTGGCAGGGTTAGGCCGAATAATGCGGCCTCGCTGGCTCATGCCACGCATTGCAGCAATTACGTTTGGGTACAGGCCAGCTCCCACCGCCGCAAGTATGGCCGCGCCAAGTAAGACAGCTTCCGGCTCGTGTGGAAGAACCAGGGTAAGGCCGGTTGCATCCGCATGCTCCTGGAGCCACAGCGGATTTTTTGTGCCTCCTCCAGTGACATAAAGAGTATCGATCGCATAACCGGCGGAATTCATCGTCTGGACGATATCTCGTGTTCCATAGGCGACAGCCTGTAACGCGGCATAATAGGTAAGCGCCTGGGAAACGATCGATTCATCAAGGTTCATCCCATCCAATGTGGCGCGTGCATACGGATCGGCATGGGGTGAGCGATTGCCGAGAAAATAGGGAAGCATGTGGACATCGCGAGTGAGCAGCGCCGAAAATGGAAGTTCCCGTTCCTTTTGGTGTCGTTCTATTTCACGATTTAATAACTCGTAAATGGAGAGTCCTGCCGCAGCCGCATCATCACGCAGGGTAGGCGCGTTCGCATGATTGGCGATTACATGGTCAATCGCACTGCCTGCCGCACTCTGGCCGCCTTCCGTAAGCCACATTTCAGGCGCCATTGCCCCATAATAAGGTCCCCATATACCAGGAATGAAGCGTGGCTCAGCGGAAACGGCCATATGACAGTTGCTGGTTCCACCAATCAGGGCAAGGCCCGTTTCGAACGGATCCTTCACGATGGCATTCGTTGGTGGAGATTTGTCTTCGGTGAACACAGAGCCAAGGAGGCCAAGTCCACCCGCATGTGCGTCGATAATACCTACGGCGATCGCACATGCGGTGGTGAGCCCTAGTTCTTGCGCAGCAATTGGCGTGAGTCCGCCGAGGAAAGAGCCCATTGGACGAATGTCATTACCGATCTTTGCTCCGTCTACCAGGTCTTCCAGACCGATCGCATCCAGGAACTGTGTGTCCCATCGGTTTTCGTGGCCAAGGTAAGTCCACTTACAGACGACTGTACAGAGGCTACGTGCATCCGATCCGGAGGCACGGTAAGTCAAATAATCGGCAAGATCAAGAAAGCGGCGTGCGCGAGACCAGGTCTCCGGGAGATGGGCTTTAAGCCACTTTAACTTTGGTGTCTCCATCTCTGGAGAAAGTTTTCCGCCCACATACTTCAGGACATCATGCCGACCAGCATTAATTGCGTCTGTCTGGGCCATAGCGCGATGATCCATCCAAACGATGATGTTCCGGTCGGGATCGCCCGCTTCGTTCACAGCGAGGGGGCGATCTTCAGAATCCAGGACGACGAGAGAACAGGTCGCGGCAAAGCTTATGCCAAGCACGTTCTCGCCCAAAACGGCCGCGTCGCGAAGGGATGCTTGGACTGCTTTCCCGACTGCCCTCCAGATGTCTTCCGAGGATTGCTCGACAAAATCCGGCGCGGGTCTCCATGTCTGGATGGGTTCCACCGCCGAAGCAAGACAATGTCCCGTCAGATCGAAAACGCCGCTTCGTGCGCTTCCCGTGCCTACGTCCACACCGATCACAACGTCCGTCATTACGTTCTCCGCCGTATTCGGTAGGGAATCAAAGGCCAACGAGGTATCAAAGCTGAATTTCTCCCTCAAAAACTTCTTCTGCAGCGCCTGTCATCATTACGCGGTTGTCTCCGGTCCATTCCACTCGGAGATCGCCGCCCGGCAGGTGGACAAGCACAGTCCGTGACGTCCTCTTATTGAGAACAGACGCTACCACACAGGCGCATGCCCCTGTTCCACATGCAAGTGTTTCTCCGGCCCCGCGTTCCCATGTCCGCACGATAATCTCACTGCTATTACAAATCTGAACGAAATGAACATTGGTTCGCTGGGGAAACGATTTATGATTTTCGATCGCCGGCCCATAACGCGCCACGGGAACGGTGTCAAGATTATCCTCATAAATTACGACGTGGGGATTCCCCATGGAGACTGCAGTGATCTCAAAGCGGCGTCCTTCCGCTTTAAGTCCCTCGGCGATCACTTCGCCGTTGTCGTCGCCACGCATCGGGATCTCAGATCTAAGCAGCCGAGGAGATCCCATATCGACGCGGACCGCCTCAACTTTGCCCGCACGTGTGAGCAGTTTAAGGATCTTGACACCCGCCAGGGTTTCGACCTTGACTTGTGGTTCTGGAATAAGTTTGCGATCGAAAACATACTTCGCGAAGCAGCGGATACCATTGCCACACATTTCGGCTTCGCTTCCATCCGGATTGAACATCCGCATCTTAAAGTCAGCGACTTTCGAAGGAAGAACAAGAATTAGGCCGTCCCCGCCGACCCCAAATTTGCGATCATTGGCTTTGCGACTTACGTCATGAAGACGCGATTCGTCGGGCGCTTCTGAAAGAGCATTCACCACCACGAAATCGTTGCCAATCCCGTGCATTTTCGTAAATTTCAAACGCTTGCTCCTAACCTCACTGAGGCTTTAGAACGCGTAAGGACACATCCTCAGGCGAAGAGAGTAGGCCATAACTCGGCCTCGCTATTCCTCTGGCGGCACTGTCGGCGGGCGAGGCTCTCTTGGTTCGCGAGGCTCCCGATCACCACGCTCACCGAGCGGCTCTCTATGGGAGTCCTGATAAAAATTTGAAACCGGCCTGGAGGGAACAATGGATGTTACCGCATGCTTATAGACTAGCTGCGTGGGCTTTCCAACGGAATCGAGTAGAATAGTGAAGGCATCGAAACCTCGCACCATTCCACGCAATTGGACTCCACCAATAAGATAAATCGTGACACCGATGTTCTCTTTGCGGACTTGATTCAGAAAAATGTCCTGCAAATTGAGCTGCGGTTTGTTCATTACAACGTTCCTCCCAAGTGAAAATTTAGGGAAAACAAATAAGGGGCACGCGGTTCGCCAGGAGGAGCGCTGCAGG
>JBBRKX010000512.1:0-4716 GCA_038231675.1 Chthonomonadales bacterium
CTAAGTAGCCGGACATAGTTCCTTCGTAGTTTCTTGTTAGAATTCCAACAGAGCGTTCGCTTTCTTGGTCAGCGCGTCGTCCACCGCACTCTTGAGATCCTTCACTTTCCGGTGACTGCGCACGGGGATCCCATGATGTTTCACCGCATGCCAGATCGGTTCGATCTCCGACAACTCCGGGCTGTAGGAAGGCAGATAGAACAGGAACACATTTGCCGCTTCTAACGCCGCAACCGATCCCTGGACTGCCTGGCCGGTATGCACCGAGTAGTTATCCAACACCAGATAAAGAGGACGCTCCCGCTTCCAGTGCTCGGCATCGTTTTCGGCATGTCCTGCCACTCGCCAGACGAAGGATAGGAAACGCTCACTCCCGATGGGGCCAATTTCGGCTGCGGTTAATCCATGCCCGGCAGCGATCTGCTCGGCCGCCTTGCGCTGCTTCTTGGCTTTGCTTTTGGGCAGGCTGGCATAGGTCTCGAACAGGAAGCGGCCTGCCATCGGCCCATGAGAGAAGTAAGCTCCGATCGCATTGACCCGCCGTCCTTGGGGCGCTTCATACGCAATACGCAGCACTTCCCCGAGTGCAAACCAACTGTAACAGGTAGGCAAGGTCATCGCGAAGCCGGCTTCGTCCTCGAAGACGAGATCTATCTCGCCGAGATCCCCCTTTTTTGCAGGGCCTCCAACTCTGTCCTTTTGGTAGCCACCTGCTCCGTGTCCTGTTTGTGTTTGAGGTTGCGACGGGTGCGCTTATAGGTCATATCCGCCCGTTTCAGGAGACGTCGCCACTGCTTGGCCGAGCGGCGCAGACCATAAACGCGCGCGACTTCCTCGGCGATTTGCCCGGCGCTCCAGATGCGGTCGGCCTTTTGGATCCAGGCACGGACGGCGTCAAAGATCTCCTCGGTGACTGCCGAAAGCTTGCCCGTTCGCTTGGCATTGACGAGAGCATCGAAGCCTTCGAGCAAGAAGAGCTTGATCCAGAAGCGAACGGTCTGTTCATGCTTTTGCAAAAGCACGGCGATCTTGGGGATGCTCCATCCGGCATCGGAGAGCCTTAGCATCTCCAATCGGTCACGCGTGCTAGGCGCGATCTCGGGTAGGTGTGTGCGACGGTTCAATTCCTGGCGCGCCGGCTCATCAAATTGGACACGATACATGGCGTGAAAACCCTCCACGCATTTCTACGAATGAACTAAGGCCTTCTACTTAGCGTCCCATAGATCTTCCAGATCCTGGCTGCATTTCCGCACTTTACATCGACATGGGCGCCAGGGGTATCAAATCGGGCCGCAATGGCGCGCAGGAAGCCTTCGACAAGATTCCGCGCTCCGTCATCATTCAACAACCCCACTGATATGAGTAGGTGCCCGCCGTTTCCGCTGTCGGCATGGACGGCTTGAATGCCGTAACTGCTGGAAAGCCATTCGCGTATCTGCGCAGCTACGGCCAGGGCGGCGCCATGTTCTTCAGCTGTGGAAGAAATACCCGCTGGGCGGCATGCATCGATGTCAATAGGGATCCAGCGCCGGCGGGTGATATCCGCATCAGACGTCGTTTCTCTGGCGTCGGGGTTGATGCGGTTTTGTGCTCTGGCAAGTAGGGAATCGGCAGCGGGGTTGATTGTGGCATACAGGCCCGGCACTTTGCCGTTCCACGTAAGAACGCCCTTTACAAATGCCTCTCGGTCCGTGAAGTATCCGGAGAGTATCTTTCCACGCGGGCCCTTTGGGATCCGCAACTCCAGCGCCGCGCCGTCCCGGTAAAACAGATCCCACGTCTTCCCAATGTCGCGCCGTTGTTCTTCCTGTATCATGCCTGCCCTCGCCGTGAAAAGGAACTGAACCGCCCTACGCCTCCTGGACCTGGACTGGCAAGAGATGTAGGGCGGCGGATCCTCCCCGGCGGCGGCTGGGAAGCTTTGAAAACTTGGGCTTTATGATTGTCCAGGTCAAAAAGCTTGATATTCTTTTTGCAGACGGTCTGGATTGAAAGGTTATGGGGCGAGTGTGCTAAAATGAAGGTGTTGGGTCTTCATTGGCACGGGCGCCCGCCGGCGTCTCGTTCCCTTACCTATCGCGCGGCTTCCGGTTCCTGCGATCAACAGGATTCGGGGCCGCGTCTCTCTTTGTCTACTATTTAGAAGAGTGTACCTATTTGCGGGTCATGAAGTCAACACCTGTTCATGACCCTTTTGTTTCTTTTCTGCACGGCGCCGCCTCTTCCCTGCTTTTGCCGCACACTGAATGCGATCATACATTTTACGCGGATCCGTCGCGCGAAACCAGCGGCCGCACTCCGGACACTTCCGAACCATTTTATGCCCTGTGGTATCCCACCATTGCGTAAGATCGGAGATAAACCACTCCCATGCTCGAAAGGACAATTTTGAAGCGGCGCTGGACGGAAGGATCTCCTCCTGAGTCAGGGCGAAATTGCGATCCACCTTACGATCCAGGATATATTTGATAATGCGCTGAGCTTCTATGTGTTCAATCCCTTCGCAACGCTTCCACCCAACATAGGCGGTGGTAACCTTGAATGACGTCGCATCCTTCGCTGTAAATGCAGCCCACCACGCTTCTGCCATATCTCGCCAGTGCGCGGCCCGGGCGACCATCTCAGCGTTGTCAGAGTAAATTTCGAAATCGTAGGGCAGGAACCAATTCCCGTCGCCAGGCTGCTCAATAGGCAGCCTCTCCTCTTCCATACTATTCCTTCTTTCGGTATAGCCATCCCGCCAGGCGTTCCTTGATCGTGCGCGGCCAGGGCGCGCCCTCCGGAGCAGCTGCGGGACCTGGCGCCGTGTCCGCCGGCGTCTCGGGCTGAGGCTGCGCGGCGGCTGTATCCGGAGCGGACGCAATGGCGCGCAGCGTCTGTTCACGGGCCAGGGCATCCAGCGCCTTCGACAAGGCCGCCTGTGTGGCCTGAAGATTATCCTGCATCCGGACCAGCTCGGCATCCTTGGCTTCGATCAGCAGATGATATGCGGCCAGTAGATCGCCGCGTTCCTGTCCGCCGGCGAACGCCGTGCTTTGCCGCGTTTGCGCCGCGTTCGGCCCGCCGGGTTGTGCCGCGTTTCGCCACTGCTGAAATTGGGGAGATAGTTCGGTGACAAAGGCGGCGCGAACAAGGGTTGTCTGCCGTGTTCCTGTCTTGGTTCGCCGACTTTCCTGCCGCGTTTGCGCCGTGTTCTCCGGTCTGGCCAGATGGCGCCGCACGGTGCGCTCCGTGGTATCGAGCAGCCTGGCGGCCTCCGCGACAGTCATCCAGTCTTCTAACGGCTCGGTCATAGCTGATCAGAAGGCTTTTTGGGGCGGCCTCTCTGCTTTTCACCTTCCGGTTGGGTACGGGCCCTATACGATTCAAGCTCACAGATCTCTATGAGCTTGCGACCATATTTTTTTACAAAAGGAAGACGGTCCTCAAGGGTAGCGTTACGAATCGCTGACTCGGATACGCCCAGGCGGTTGGCGGCTTCTCTAACGGTCAAAAAATTCTCGTGCTGTTGCAGTTCCATTACCTTCCTCCTGACCTTATATATAATACCCGAAAAAAGATGTTAAAAAAGTTACCTTTATCACACAAAAGGTGTTGACAATAACATATATTCTGGTATAATTAAGGTGTTGGAGACAACCTATTAAGCCCGGTCAGTGTGGTTCAGACACTTTCCGGGCCGGGGGTGGAGAAATCTTGGAAGACGCTCCACTCCTATTTTACTCGATAGGAGACTGTAATGCCTGTTTACGATGTAGACTACGAAGCCCGGGCCATGCTGGAAGCGCGGTTCGATGAAGATGCCTGCTGTCTGCAGTGTGGCGACTGCTGCGAGCGATTCCAGATGCCTAACGGTATTTGCCCGGCGTGCTCTTCCCTCGATCGGGAGGAGGGCGAGGCCGAATGAAGCAAATTCCATCAGGCCCCCGCCGGCGGGTAATCAGCGCTCCCATGCAACAAACACGGCGAACGCCGGTCTTTGTCCGCGTTGACGCAAACAAGCCCCTAGAAATTGAGATGACGGCACTGGCAAGGATCCACGGCAAGCCCACACTGCGGCAGCGCCTCCAGGCCGCCGGCTTAATGGATCCACTGCACGACTGATCAGACATTTTGACCCGGGCGGCGCGGAGGATTGACCGCCCGGGTGATGGAGAGGACCCACGGAATAATCAATATGAAAATCAATATGGATCCCGATAAAATTGAACAGATCAAGGCGCGCATGGCGCGTGATGAGGAGATAAAGAACGTGGTCTCCTGCGAGAGCATTCAGGAATATAGACCGTACCAGGACATTCTTTCTGGTATCACAGATATTGCTGCAGTGTATGATGCGCTTGATGACGCTTCAAACGCTGATGAACATCAGCCTCATTATCTTGTTTGCGGCGAAGCCGCTCAGGCCGCAAACAAGGCCATGGCTGCCATCATCGACTTTTGGTCCGCTGCTCGTATGGCGCACCTGCAGTTACTTTTAGCCCAAAAGAATCCGACAAAGTACTCCGGTCCTAACCCACTTAATTTCGGACGTCGCGCGGGAAGGAAGTGATGATGCTATGAGAATGATCCTTACGGGTGATCAGACCCCCGATTACAGCAAAATATGTTGCCGATGCAAGCACATTACGGGCGTCCAGAAATGCACCGCGTTTCCGGATGAAATTCCTATGCCTATCTGGATGGGCGAAAACGACCACACCGAACCTTTCC
>JBBRKX010000513.1:0-4713 GCA_038231675.1 Chthonomonadales bacterium
GAAGGTGGTGATCAATGCCCGTGTCAGCGACGCAAGATTGACCAGTTCGTCCGCCCGGCGCTTTAGATCTGAATAGAGTTTTACGTTGCGGATGGCAAGGGTCGCTTGAGACGCGAACACGGAAAAAAGCTTTAAGTCTTCTTCCGTAAAGTCGGGGGATGGCCGCCGCCGCCGGATCGAGAGGACCCCCGAGGCGCGTCCATGGCGGGGCTTCATCGGAACGATCATCGAAGACCCTATTTCCGGGCGCAGGTTCAGCCCTTCCAGGAAGGGATCGTTACTGTCTTCGAGAATGCGAAGCGGCTGCTCGGTTTGCAAAACTCTGCCGGCGATGCCCGCTCCCTGCTCTTGCTCATGTCCCACGGCTTCGTTCGAGAGCCCGAAACTGGCCTCGATTCGTAAGCGGCCCGTCGAAGAATCCACCCACATCAAAGAGCACGCCTGCGCCTCCATAAGGCTGGCCGCGCGCTCCGTGATAAAGGAAAGCAATCGGGCAAGATCCACTCTATCGATCGCCTGCCCGACTTCATACATGGCCTCTACTTCCCGGGCCCTGCGGCTTGCCTCGCGTTCCGCGTGGATACGTCCCGAATGCGCCTGCTCGCAATCGAAACGGAGCGCAACGACATCGGTTACGGCCTGGAGAAACGCGGAGTCCACGAGGGAGTTCTTGCGCACCACAAAGCGGAGCTGTTCAATCCCGGAAGCGCTGTTTGTGGGCTTCACCGCGTGGATCGTCTCGTCCGATATTCGACCGCCGTCATTTGTATCGAGGAGCAGACCGGCAACGCCAAGAGTGAACGCAGGCAGGCTGGAGCCTTCCGCCGCCTCCACGGAAATTGCCCGAACGCCTCCTTTGCTCTTCATGAGGGCAAAGGCCGCCGAAACCGCATCGGATGCCCTGGTTGCGGAGTGCAGGCATTGCAGGACGCGCGGCAACATGTCCTGTCCGGCGTTACGGGACGCCTGCCCCGTTCCGTCCAAAACGGGAGCATTCCTGGTCTCCGAACTGTCTCCGAATAGGTTGGGTTGCACCGCGTCAGGCATTCAATTCCCCTCCGGTTCGAGATTATAGCATAGAGTGTTCTCGGCGGACAATGTGGGGAATCTTAGTGGGGGCGACTTCACTGTTTGCAGCGACGAAAGACGAGCGCGGAGGGATATGGGAACCATTTCTCGAATGGGGAGGCAAAAGATAGCTTGAAAGCGGCTATCCTTCATCCCTTGCATAAAAGAAAGGACACTGCATTATGAGCGGCTTCCACGTGGATGAGTCAATGATTGGGCAGTTTCAGCGAGATGGATACCTTTTAGTGCCCCAGCTATATGATGCGGAAGAGACCGCTCTCCTTCTCAAGGTCGCTCGCGGCGACAAGGAAAAGGTGGCGCAGGCGCACGGCGTGAAAGACACGCAGGATACGTCCGCCCGTATCTGGCTTACTTCGGACACCGGCAAGGAAGACATCTACAATGCGGTCTGCCACGGCAGGCGCATGGTGGATACGATGGAAGGTCTGATGGGAGATGAAGTCTATCTTTACCATTACAAAATGACCATCAAAGAGCCGAGGGTCGGGGGCGCGTGGGAGTGGCACCAGGACTATGGATACTGGTACAACAATGGCTGCCTGTTTCCCGACATGGCGAGTTGTTATATCGCGGTCGATCCCGCGAACAAAGAGAACGGCTGCCTTCAAGTGATCAAGGGGTCGCACCGGATGGGGCGCATCGAGCACGGGAAGGCGGGAAATCAAACCGGCGCCGATCCGGACCGCACCGATCTGGCTCTCCAGCACCTCGACCTCGTTTACTGCGAGATGAAAGCGGGCGACGCACTGTTCTTTCACAGCAATCTGTTGCATCGGAGCGACCAGAACCTTAGTGAGAACCCACGTTGGGGCCTGATCTGCTGTTACAACACGCGGCACAATCCCTGCAACGATCTTCCAGGTCACCCGAGCTATCAACCGCTTGAGAAGTGGGAAGATAGCCGAATGAAGGAGTTGGGCACACGCCAGTTGGCGACGCTGTAATCACGGATCGATAAAGAATATTGAAGGGTTTATCCTTTCTTCGCGTAACAAACGGGCCTGGCTTGCGTCTACTAAGAAGGCTGACAATTGCTGCGGCTCTCGGTTTTGTTCCGTGAGATCCGATCATTTTTCTCGCTTCTCTTACACTTGAGTGGCGAGTCTGGTAGAATAAAGAAACTCTTACCAAAGGAGATTGATGATGCGAAGCACTGGTAAAAGTGTGATTCGAACGTTCGTTGGCGCCACGGCATGTACGGTAGGACTTTTTGCTCTTTCTATTGTCCCTAGCCGCGCCGTGGACATGGTGCCCCTACCGCTGAAGCTGCCGAAGACAGTGTTCGCCGGCACACCTTTGAACTTTATTCCCGTGCCGCCCGGCGCGGAAAAGCCTTCGGATAAACCACGCGCTATTCCCATGGTTCCCAAGGGCACGATCAACCTGGCCCTGAAGAAGAAGGTCACAAGCAGCGCCGCCCCGTTCAACGGCTCGCTCGCCCTGATCACGGACGGCAACAAAGAGGCGACCGAGGACTCGGTGGTCGAGCTTAAGCCCCGCGTGCAGTGGGTTCAGATCGACCTTGGGGAGGTCGATCCCCTCTCCTATGTCGTGGTATGGCACACGCATGCAGAACCGATCGTCTTTCATAGCGTGGTGGTCCAACTCTCCAACGACCCGAACTTTGTTGAAGGCGTTACAACCATCTTTAACAACGACCAGGAGAATGCCGCGGGTTTAGGCGCGGGCAAGGACCGCGAGTACCTGGAAACGAACGCGGGCAGGCTTATCGACGCAAAAGGAACCAAAGCGCGGTATGTCCGCCTGTACAGCAAGGGCAGCACGGGCCATGATCCCCTGAACCGGTACACCGAAGTCGAAGTGTTCGGCGTTCCTTCCAAGTAGTCCGGACCGCAGTACCCATTAGCGCGCCACTGCCTTGTGCGGTCGGCGCGCTATTTTTGAAACGATCGACGCACCGGCGGCCTCCGCAAACTTCAAGCGGACAGAATAAAGCCCTTCCTAACAAAGGAGAGAGTGGATGCTAAGCACGGGTAAAAGTGTGATTCGAACATTTGTTGGAGCGGCGGCTTGCACGGTGGGATTTTTCGCTCTGTCCATATTACCGAGTCGCGCCGCAGACATGGTCCCGCTGCCGCTAAAGCTGCCGAAGACGGCGTTTATCGGTACTCCCCCACAATATATTCCCGTTCCCAAAGGCGTGGATAAGCTTACGGGAATACCGCGGGAAGTGCCAATGGCTCCCAAGGGCACCGTTAACCTTGCCTTCAAGAAGAAGGTCACCAGCAGCGCTGCGCCATTCGGTGACGCTCCTCTCTCCTTTATAACCGATGGCAACAAGGAAGCCGATGAGGCCTTTGAAGTCGAGATTAAGCCGCGCCTGCAGTGGGTTCAGATCGATCTTGGCGAGGTCGATCCCCTCTCCTATGTCGTGGTATGGCATACGCATAGGGAGCCTGTCGTCTTCCATAATGTGGTCGTGCAGCTCTCCAATGACCCAAACTTTGTCGAAGGTGTTCGGACAATCTTTAACAACGATCAGGAGAATTCCGTTGGCGCGGGCGTAGGCAAAGACCGCGAATACGTTGAAACGAATGAGGGCAGGCTCATCGACGCAAAGGGAACCAAAGCGCGGTATGTCCGCCTGTACAGTAATGGAAGCACGTACCTACATGATAAATTGAACCGCTACACCGAGGTCGAAGTGTTTGGCGTACCTTCCAAGTAATCCCGTGCGTAAGAACCTATTTATCGGCCTGCTCATACTCCTTGCGCTCGGCGCACTGGCATTTCGCGTGGTGGACCTCGGCAACAGACCGTTCCACGCCGACGAGTCGGTGCACGCTTTTAAGTTCAAGGACGTGTGGGAAAAAGGAGAATACCGGTACGACAGCAACGAATTCCACGGTCCCACCATCTACTATGCCGCGCTTCCTTCGGTAAAACTCCACGGCAGACAGACGTTCGCCGACACCACGGAAGCGGATTATCGCCTGCCCATCGCCCTCGTTGGAGCCGCTCTGGTGCTGTTGCTCATCCTGCTAGGGGATGGGATTGGCCGCTGGGGCGCGCTAGGGGCAGGACTGCTGACGGCGATCTCTCCCGCCTTTGTCTTTTACAGCCGCTACTATATTCAGGAAGTGCCATTCGCCTTTTTCACACTGGGCATGCTCGCTTTCGGATGGCGTTATGCCCGCTCACGCCATGCAGGGTGGCTGCTGGCGGCCGGAGTGTCGGCCGGTTTGATGATCGCCTCCAAGGAAACGTGCGTGCTCACCTTCGCGGCATTTGCGATCGCCCTCGGCCTGACGCCGATCTGGACACGGTGGGTGGATGGCCGCACCCTGGATGTACGCCGCCTTTTGAACCCAAAACTCTTGCTCATTACGGCCGTCGTTGCGCTGCTGGTTGCGGCTCTGTTTATTTCGGGATTTCTTTCCAACGCCGCCGGACCCCTGGATTATCTACGCTCCTACACGCCGTGGCTGCATCGCGCCGCCGGAACGAACGTCCATCGGCATCCCTGGTTCTGGTACCTCAAGATGCTGGTATGGACGCATGAAAAAGGAACCCCGGTCTGGAGTGAAGGTCTGATCGTCGCGCTTTCGATCGTCGGCTTCATCACCGCCCTCCTTCCTGCAAAGAACGCCCGCCTGGAAGGCA
>JBBRKX010000514.1:0-4707 GCA_038231675.1 Chthonomonadales bacterium
GTGAGTTGAGTAGCGGGATCAAAGCAGGCGATGCGCTCATGGCGAAGTTCGTCGCGAATGCGCCGCAACGGGTCCGCTTCCTACGGTGGATCTGGTGCAGCGGCATGCCGCAAACTCTACTTGGCTATGCCCTTACCTTGGGCGCGTTTTCCTGTCTTGAATCTTGGAACCATTGATGAAGGAGCGTTGTTGTTGATAACCGAAGATTTGGCTGAATTGATTAGAAATGCGGTCCTTGCTGCTCAGGAGGACGGAGAGTTCGCGATGGAGGACATCTCCTTTATTCCCGTCCTGGAAAAGCCCGCGAACAAACAACATGGCGATTATGCATGCAATATTGCCCTCGTTCTTAAAAAGGCGACCGGCCTCAAGGATAGCCGCGAGATCGCAGCGCGGATTGTGAAGCGCTTGCCCGTTGGCGGGCCACTGATCGATCACGTGGAGATTGCCGGGCCGGGCTTCATTAACTTGTATCTCAAGCCTGATTGGCTTCATGATACACTTGTGCGTGTGGAGGCGGAGGACGAAGCCTATGGGCGGTCCAATCTCCTGCAGGGCGAGCGCATCATTCTTGAGTTCGTCAGTGCAAACCCGACTGGCCCGATCAGTGTCGTGAATGGACGCGCCGCGGTATTGGGAGATGTCCTCGGGAACTTGCTTCAATCACAGGGCGCTCATGTCGAGCGCGAATTTTATATCAACGATGCTCTGAACTCCCTGCAACTCGAGCTCTTTGCTCAGACGGTCGCTGTCCGCTATGGACAGCAGCTCGGACATGCCGTTTCGATGCCATCTTCGGAAGAGGGCGAAGCACCCGTGGTCGAGCCCGGTTTTCCTGTCACGAATCCGACGAAAGCTACTTTATACTTTCCCATGAAGGGCTACCGCGGCGAATATGTGCGTGACATCGCTCGATCCGTGGTAGACGAAGTTGGCGATCGTTATGAGGGAGGTGACGAAGCAGAACGCAATGCATTTTTTCGTCAGGCGACCTTGCACCGTATGGTCGCGGCGCAGAAAGCGGCATTGGAGGCCTTTGGCATCCAATTCGACACCTGGTTTTATGAGAGTAGTCTATATCAAGCAGGCGAGGTGGATCGCACCATCGCCCACCTTCGGGAGCGCGGGTATGCTTATGAAAAGGATGGCGCCCTTTGGCTAAAATCTTCCGATCTCGGAGACGAAAAAGATCGCGTTCTGATCCGGTCGAACGAAAAAGCTACCTATGTCGCCGCAGACGCCGCCTACCACGACAATAAACTCAGACGGGGGGCCACCCGTTTGATCGATATCTGGGGCGCGGACCATCACGGTTACGTCGCACGCCTCAAAGCGGGCATCCAGGCGCTGGGATATGATCCCCGTCTCCTCGAAATTATCCTGACGCAGATGGTTTCGTTGGTTCGCGATGGGGAAGCAGTGGTGGGCGGGAAACGCAAGGGAAATGTCATCGAACTCAAAGAGGATCTTATCGATGACATAGGCCGCGATGCGGCCCGTTTCTACTTTTTGCTGAATTCCTATGAGACGCCCGCCACCGTGGACGTTGAACTCGCCAAGAAGCAGTCGAGCGACAACCCGGTATACTATGTTCAGTACGCACATGCGCGACTATTCAGTATTCTTCGAAAGGCGTCCGAACAGGGCTTGCCCATGCTCCCCTCTCTCGATACGGAGCGTTCCTTACTCGACCATCCCGCCGAACTTGATGTCCTGCGAAAACTAACGGATTATCCCGCCGAAGTCGCGCAGGCGGCGAAGGATTATGCTCCCCATCGCCTGACTCGATACGGAATAGAGATGGCGGGCCTCCTGAACGTATTCTATGAGAATTGCCGGGTCCTACCGGGTAAGGAAGAAAACTTGCCCCCGGAATTAACCGCCGCGCGTCTGGCTCTGGTAAATGCAGCCCGTATCGTAATGCGGAACTTGCTCTCCCTGTTAGGTATCAACGCGCCGGAAAAGATGTAAATAGCGCTCCATCGAACCATCATCCACTCTGGATTAGTCCAATCTATGTTAAGAAAGCGAGCCAACCTATGTTCGCGCTGAACTTTTATTCTGAGTTTTATGAGGAAGTCTTACGCAACGGTCGCAAGACAGTAACGATTCGTCTCGGCGACAAATCCAACAAGTACCAGGGCGGAATGATCGTTTGGGTAACCGTCGGGCCACGTTTCGGTAGAAGACAGAAACTTTTCACCGCAATTCTCGACCGTGTCGAAGTGAAGACAATCGATCAACTTTCACCGCGCGAAGTACAAAAGGAGAACCCTGAATTTCGCACCGCGGAAGACATGGTTCAGTTGATGCGCCGGATTTATGGTGACGACATCTCGGTTGAAGACACCGTAACCGTCATCCACTTTTCTCCGGTCACGGAATATTGAGAGAACGTTTCCTGCCTGGCTCTGGGAATGGACAGGCTACGGTGGCCAGACGACCTCGGGGTTGCCACCAACCGATCCGTTGATCAACTTCGACTAACTCTCGATCTGATGACTAATTCCTCGCGAAAGCCGTTTCATGCAACAGAGTGATTTCCTGTTCCGATATCGTTTCCTTCGTCGGCTGATTCTCATGCCGGTTATAGTGACCTTGCTCGTTTCACGGCCTGGTCTGGGAGCCCACGCACCTGAGAATCCGCAGGCGCCCCAACGTGCCGGCGAACGAAATGGCGGTAAGGCGATAAACGAAGGCACTTTCGCGGACAGCAGCGGCAGCCTTCATCCCTGGCATATCACTTCCTCACACGCTCTCGTTTGGGACAAGACGCGCTATCTACCCGTGGGCGAAAGCTTTACTCCCCGTTCTTTTAGAACGGACGGAGAAGCGGCGTGGCAGGAAGATACGCGTGATCTTGATGTGTTGAAAGCTAAGTCTGTGTTCGACCTGATCATTTGGCCCAATGTATCGCTCGCCTCGATCTCCCCGTCCCGCGTCCAACGGCTCCTTAATTATCTCGACAATGCCGGTTTTCACTATGGATTTGCTTTTGGACCGGGGATGGAAAATGCGCTTACCGGCACCGTGGTTAAACCTGCGGCCTACCGAAACTCGGACCGTAATAGCCTGACGGCAACCTGGAAAGTCACCGACGCCGATTCTGCCCTGTACTGTCTCCTCGACAGTACAGACAATAGTATTATCGCAAACCGTTCGGGGGTGATGGACGTGCGGGATAGCACGGTGACCATCCCGACCGATACGCCTGGCCTCACCCAGAAAACGGTGGCTATCCTCTACCCCCATAAGAGCCTCCCGACAAATGTGGAAGGCGCGCTCCCAGACGTTTGGTCCGGTTTTGACACGTACCGCGACCAGCTTCTGAACTGGTTCGGTAAGATAAAGTTCGGCGCCGGATTAAGGTTTTTTCTGGATCCACTCGCGCGCCACATAGGGATGAGCGGAGAAACGGACTACCTGGTGCCGGACTCACCGGGCTTCCGGTTGGAGTGGGAAGGCTTTCTGAATCGTCGTTACCCATCAGCCGACGAGTTGAAGGATAAATGGGGCCTTGTTGAAGGTGAGATGAAGTCCATACCGGATTTAACACATCTTATTCCCCTCTGGGCTAACGGCCGAGGAGCGCCCTATCTTTACCAGCCCGAGACGCACAAGTGGTATCGTATCAGCGATGCCGCAAGATCTACCTGGTGGTCCGATTATCTCGAATGTCGCAACGATAGTATTCGATATTATATGAGTGCGCTATCCACGGTGCTTAAGGAGCAAGTCGCGAATGTGCCCGTAGTCTACACCTGGACACAGCCACATCCTATATTCGCAGGCGGCGGCCAATCCGGTAGCTACGATGGCCTTGCAGTAGTCGTGGGTCCAGGTGCGGACAAACATATCGCCCAGGCGATAGGCCCGGCCTATAACGCGGTGGAGCAGTCCACACGAACAATGTGGTTCGCCGCCACGGAAATTCAGACGTCCGCCGCCCAGGGATCGCGCTCCGTTTCCGAAGCCAACCCCGCGTCTCATAAGGCGTCCGACGTGGATCTTACCCATGCCCCCCACCTGATTACCAATCAGGCGGGGGGCCAACTGGTCTCTGTCCTTCGGACCCGTGAAATCCTGATCGATAACCTGGATGCACTCAGAAAGGACGGGTTCAAAGGTCTCTTTTTACAACCCATGCCTGATAACTCCGTCCCAGGCAGTCAGGCAGGCTGGGTAGAACACCTCGATTGGCTGCATGAATACGGGTCGCTGGTTGCTGGTGACGCTACGTCCGAGCAGTACGCACCCCATGTTCTGTTCTACCCGCAGAGCGCGCCAGGGCCCGCACGCACGGGTATGGTGCCGGGTTCCAAGAACGTCTTCTGGCTCAGTTCTCCCTATGATGGCGAGGCACTCGATTGGTGGCCATATTACCGTGGATATACAATTAACCGCCGCCCCGTGGGGCCTATAGAAACGGTGCTTGTTTCCCTCAAGGGATCTCGCGAAACGCACCTATGGGTGGCAAACTCAAAAAACGTGCAGGCCTTTGCTCCTGACGGAACCCCAAAACCCGTGCGCATCACCGGTCCCTACACCGTTGTAGTGACGCTGGATGAGACGCCGACGATTTTCCATGCAGGCGACGCAAGATTGGTTCCTGAAGAGGCGGTGACCGGCTCGATTGCCCAACTCGGGGCTTTGCTGCAGATCGCGAAGACAGAACATAATGCGGCGGCGGAAACCGAACAAGCAGCA
>JBBRKX010000515.1:0-4704 GCA_038231675.1 Chthonomonadales bacterium
CGCAGCGACCTGGGACTTTATCGGCGTACTCAGGCGAAAGCAACCGCCTTTTCTCTGGCGCGCTACTTCAATGAAGTGCTGGGCACTACACCGACAAATATTGCCCGGTACGCGGTCTGAAAACTAGCACAACTCGTTAGAAACGCAACGCGCGCCCGTGCAGGACGATCTACCGATCGACACAAACAACGCAAATGCAAGGCAGGATATGCCGAAGGCGAATCGTGATAACTCGTAACGTTTGCTCTTCTGCACCACGCAGTTCAGGATTAAGCAGACGCAGCTTTAGGAGTTTCCCCATGTCCCCATCTTTCGAGGACGATACGAGAAAGTATTATCAGCAATACTACACACAGACGGCAATGGATCGCAACGATCTCCGACGGCCGGAGGTCCTTTTTCAGACGCTCGCGTGTGACGCTTCCGTTATTTCCGCGGTTCGGACACTCCCTTTCTCGCCGGAAGAAGCGCGTGTGCTGGATGTGGGATGCGGCAGCGGCGCCAGCCTTTTCAATCTGATTCGGTTAGGGTTCGATCCCGCAAAAATGTCCGGACTGGATATTTTAGAAGAGCGGATCGCTGAAGGACGGCATCGGTTTCCCAACATGGACCTTTCGCAAGGCGACGCGCGCGAAATGAAATTTGCATCGGAATCTTTCGATCTGGTATACGAATCGACCATGTTCGTGACGTTAAATGACGAAATCGCAACGGGAATAGCTGCGGAAATGCTCCGCGTCACTAAACCGGGCGGCTATATTTTACTCATCGATTGGCGTTATTCTCGGCCGGGGAACACCCATTACGTTGGACTTTCTCGAAAGCGGATGTCGAGCCTCTTCCAATGCGGAACCCAGACTCATATCCGAAGCGTTCACAATGGCGCTCTGGCGCCTCCGCTGGGCCGGATGGTGTCGAAATATCTGCCGACGCTCTACTTTCCGATTGCGCATCTCTGCCCGCCTCTGGTAGCGCAGGTCACGTTTGTACTGCAAAAGAGCGATAGGAGCTAAGATCATGTTAAAACGCGGGTTCGATCTGGCGCTTTCCGCGCTTGGACTGCTCATTTTCGCGCCTCTTCTGGTCCTCACGGCCGCCGCAATCAAAATAAACTCAAGAGGCCCGGTATTTTACCGGGGAGTTCGGGCCAGACGAAACGGTTTGCCGTTTCGAATCTATAAATTCCGCACCATGGTGTTGGATGCCGATAAACTGGGAGGCTCCTCTACTCCAGAAGACGATCCGCGTATTACGCGTATCGGAGCTCTTTTGCGAAAATACAAGCTGGATGAGCTTCCCCAGTTGCTCAATGTCCTTTTAGGGGACATGAGCTTCGTAGGTCCACGGCCGCAGGTGCTGGACGTGGCGCAACAATATCCGCCCGAAAAGCAGCCTCTGCTCAGTGTTCGACCGGGAATCACCGATTATGCTTCCCTGAAATTCAGAGATGAGGGAGCTATTCTACGCGGGAGCGACGATCCGGACCGGGACTATTTTGAGAAGATAGACCCGGAAAAAACACGACTTGGCCTGGTATACGTGCGCAGCCATTCGCTGGTCACGGATATCCGGATCATTGCCGCCACTGTCGGGGCCATCCTTGGCGTTGATCCGGAGTGGTGCCTGCGCAGGTCGGGCGAGCACGAATACACGCATCAGTCTTAATACATTCACCTTAACATGCTCGCTTTGCAAAGGATTCACAGGGCGCATCGCGCCCAGTTTTCGTCAGCCCGAGAGCATCGACACAGTAGAATAGGAAGTAATTATGTCCACGGTTTATCGAACAGAAACGGAAAAGAAAGTCGGGGCCCAGGTCGCGCAGATCTTCCAGGAGAGCACGGACACCACGGAAGCAAGGCTCGAGAATTTCCCGAAGTATGTGCGTCGGCAACATTTGACGCGGTTCCTTGCCATGTACGAACTCTTCAAGTTGGCGCTCCCGGTAAAGGGTTCGGTCGTCGAGTGCGGCGTTTTCCGGGGCTTCGGGGTGATGACATGGGCAAAACTGAGCACGATACTGGAGCCCGTGAATTTTACGCGGCGGATCTATGGATTCGATACGTTTGCCGGCTTCCCCTCGGTTTCGGACGAAGATGTGAGCGGATATACCCGTACGGCAGTGGGAGATTTGCGCTCGGAGTCTTATGACGAACTGACCCAACTGATCGCCGAATATGACAAAGATCGTTTTCTAGGCCATATTCCTAAAGTGGAATTGATTGCAGGGGATATCTCGGAAACCGTGCCTGAATTCGTTCGGACCCATCCTCATGTGATGGTAAGCCTGCTCTTTATGGATTGTGACCTGTTCGAGCCGACGAAGGCAGCGCTCGAAGCCTTCGTTCCCCGCATGCCCAAGGGAGCCATTCTGGCATTCGATGAACTTGACAATCCCATCTGGCCGGGCGAAACGCTGGCCGTGCTGGAGACGCTGGGCATTCACAATCTGCGGCTCCGCCGCCTCGAGTGGGACCCCTATATCTCATACGCGGTTATCGAATAAGGAGACTCTGATATGGACTTGCTTCCTCAACTTGATTCCCGTCTGCCTTTCGATGATGCGCCGGAAGGTTTCCGATCCGATACCCCGGATATGCCTCAGTTGGCCAACCGCATCCGCCAGCACGTCATCCATATGACAAATTCCGCCAAAAGCTCGCATGTCGGCACTTCCTTTTCGATGGCCGACCTTCTTGCGGTGCTCTACAGCGGCATACTGAGAATTACACCCGAAACCGTCGATTCGCCGGATCGGGATCGCTTCCTCCTCAGCAAAGGCCATGGCTGCGCGGGCCTATACGCCGTGCTGGCTGAACGAGGCTTTTTTCCGATTTCTTGGCTCAAAGAATTCTATCAGGACGGTTCGGTTCTCTCCGGGCATGCGACCCACTATGGCGTCCCCGGCGTCGAGATCTCCACGGGGTCTTTAGGACATGGGCTGCCCATCGGCTGTGGTATGGCGCTCGCAGCCAAACGTGACGGTCGTAATTATCGGGTTTTCACTCTCCTGGGAGATGGGGAATGTGATGAGGGATCGATCTGGGAAGCCGCTATGTTCGCCTCCCATCATGCCCTCGACAACCTCGTCGTCATCGTCGATTACAACAAATTGCAAAGCCTGGGTCACGCAAGAGATATTCTTGCTCTGGAGCCCTTCGCGGACAAGTGGATCTCCTTCGGTTGGGCCGTGCGCGAGATAGACGGTCACGACTTCGGCGCGATCGAATCCTCTTTAAGGGAAGTCCCCCACCAATCGGGCAAACCTACGTGCATCCTCGCACATACCGTAAAGGGCAAAGGGGTAAGTTTTATGGAGGATAGTCTGCTGTGGCACTATCGCTCCCCCGCGGGCGTCGAGATGGAGCAGGCGCTCCGCGAACTGGAGGCCACACGATGAGAACCGCATTTTTCGCCTCTCTATTGGAAATGGCGGAGCAGGATTCGCGGGTATTCCTTACCGTCGGGGACCTGGGATTTAGCGTTATCGAGCCTTTCCTGGCGCGCTTCCCAGATCGGTTTTTGAATACAGGTATCGCCGAACAGAACATGACAGGCGTGGCTGCGGGGCTCGCGCTTTCGGGGAAGGTGGTATTCACCTATTCGATAGCGAACTTTCCCACGCTTCGATGTCTTGAGCAGATACGGAACGATGTCTGTTACCACAATGCCGACGTGAAGATCGTGGCTGTCGGCGGCGGCTTCTCCTATGGTTCGCTAGGAATGAGCCACCATGCCACCGAAGATATCGCGATCATGCGTGCATTGCCACGGATGACGGTGGTGGCTCCGGGTGACCCACTCGAAGCTTTCGGGGCGGTACGCGCTCTGGTAAATACCCCGGGACCGGCGTATTTGCGACTGGGAAAGACCGGTGAAGCCAAACTGCACGGCCCCGATTTCCGCTTCGAGCTTGGCAAAGCTTTCCAACTCCGTGATGGCGGCGATGCTACCCTGGTGGCGACCGGCGGAATGCTCCAAACAGCAATCGATGTGGCGGAGCAGTTGGACCGGCGAGGCATTCGCGTGCGCGTCCTGAGCATGCCCACGATCAAACCGCTGGATGTAGACGCCATACTGTGCGCCGCTCGGGAAACAGCCGCCCTCGTGACCCTGGAAGAGCATAGCATCATCGGCGGATTGGGCAGCGCCGTCGCCGAAACGCTTATGGACGAGGGAGCGGGCGCAATTCCTCTGAAACGTTTGGGCCTGCCTTCGGCCTTCGCCTCGCGAGCCGGCAGCCAGGAATATTTGAGAGCCGTCAACGGGCTTTCGGAAGATGCGATCTGCGCCACGGTGGAAGCGTTTCTTAGTGCAAGGGTCGCACCTTCCGCCGCGGATTTTGTCGCCGCTTGAGCAACTTCTCGTACGAGAACAGGAAAGACAAAGCGATTATGAATTGGAAAGTCCGATATATCGATTATCCCGCCCAGTTCCAAAAGATGGAAGCCGAGATTATGAGCACCATCCATACGGTGCTGTCAAAAGGCGACCTTATGCTGCGCCAACAGTTGCGTGACTTCGAGGCCAATCTTGCGGCATTCGTCGGGACGAAGTATGCGGTTGGAACAAGCAATTGTACGGATGCCCTGCATCTTACCCTCCGCGCCGCAGGCATTGGCCCTGGAGATGAAGTCATCAGCGTGGCGCATACATTCGTCGCGACGATCGCCGCCATTCATCACGCGGGCGCCCACCCCGTCC
>JBBRKX010000516.1:0-4703 GCA_038231675.1 Chthonomonadales bacterium
ATCTACGTCGAGGAGCAGAGCCACCGTGCACCGGTCCGTCTGAGCCTCCGGGTAAAAGACCAGGGATCTCCCGTACCATGTTTTTTCCTCGAGCACGCTGCCGGGGTTTTTATGGAGAAGATAGCCAAAATCCGTGGCATTTTCGGCACGACAGGTCATTGTCAATAACACGCAGGCTCTCCCAACGGACCCAATCAGGCATTATAGGCGGCCGATGAACCGGCCCGGGCTGAAGGTATTTGCAGGATCCAAGGACTGTTTCAAAGCGCGCTGGAGGGCAAAATCGGCACGGTTCGCTCCCCAGACGGGAAGCGGATCGGAAACCGTCTGCGCGGGATCCACGCGCGTCCAGAGAATATTTGCTTCCGCCGGCAATGCGGCGCTCACGACATTGACAGCGTCTGGCCAGGGGAAAGTTGCGGCGAGGGAGAGGATTCCGGTTTCGATGTGCGCGGTGAGGGCGAGGTTGGGCACAGCGGCAAGCGAGGCGAGAAGTTGCGCCGCCTCGGAAGGAAGACAGACAATACGACAAGCACAGGTGACATCCGGGTTCGTGCGAGACTGTAGGTCGAGCAGGCGAACAATATCGGCGGTCGGCAATACGACCGGCGTCGCGTTCCATCCCGCCAAAGCGATTCGGCGCGTAAAATCTTCCACCTGCCACTCTACCCTGCTGGTCGTTCCCTGCAATCCAACCACCAATCGAGGAACGCCGTCGCTCTCGTTCGTGGCGAGGAGATAGGCGGGCGAGAGCCGCGCGAGATGGAGAGCGAGTCCAAGGCGCGCCGCTTGTACAAGATCAGGCGCTTCCCAGGCCAGGGCGCGCATCTGCTCGGGCATCGCGCGTACTTTGAACGTCAGTTCGGTCAGGACGCCGACCGTGCCCCATGCGCCCGTGAAAAGCTTACACACATCGTAGCCGGCGACATTCTTGACGACCTTGCCGCCGCCCTTGATGAGTTGCCCACCGGTCATCACCGCGCGCACGCCAATTAATAGGTCGCGCGGCGAGCCAAACGCGGGCCGCCAGAATCCGGAGGCGTTCGTGGACACGATTCCCCCGAGCGTGGACTTTCCCGGCAGCGAACCATCGAGAGGGAGGAATTGACGATGCTCTCCAAGCCTGCGCTGGAGATCGGAGAGGGTAACGCCGGGTTCGCATGTCACCGTCAGATCGTCAGGCTGGTGATCGAGGATCTGGTTGAGTCGGGCGGTGCTGAGCGCAAGGATCTCTTTGCCCGCCAGCGGCGCATGACCCGTCGCGATACGCGTTCCTCCACCGATGGGAAGGATCGCTACTCCGGCCTCCTCGGCCGCGTGCACGACGGAGACCACATCGGAAACGGAAGCAGGAGCGACGACCGCCATAATGGGATGGGCCCACCCGTGAGGCATAACGCCCTCGACGGATGAGCCGGTTTGCAATCCCTCATCCCCGACGATTGCAAGCAGGTTCGAAATCAAAAGCGCATTTTCCACGGCAGTCGGTTCCGCATCGCGCACTTCGATTCCTGCTGCAAATTTTACTGCGGGCTGCTTACCGGCGCCGGCAAAGGAATGAGCGTTGGAACCCTATCCTTGTAGGCCGGAACGTCCGGCCCTTCGCCTTCGGCATGGTCTATATAGTAGTAGCCCACCGTGGTGTAATGGTTAGTGAACGGCTTGCGATCCCGATTGCCCCCCTGGCTGCCATGCTCCAAAGTAAAGAGAAGCGACTTTTTGAACGGGATGGGGTCCTGAATATGCCACCGATAAGCGGAATTGAGGATGCCACGCTTTTCGCCGCCTTTCTGCGCATTGTCGTAATAGGGCACGCCGAAAAACGGAGTCCAGAAAGCGTGCCCGAAATCCCATCCGCCGCAGAAATAGTCTTCGCTGCCGGTGCCAGTGATCGTTGGCTTATTCGGGTCGTCGATGAAGAAATTGTCGTTCCCTTCGCCCCACCAGCCGTCTGAGTTCGCCATCACCGTGATGAATGTTCCCGCGTAGTGACCGGCGCCCTGCGCATCGCAGATCGTCAGATCTTTGCCGACCGGCGCGGGGAAATAAGTGTGGTACTGCGTGTGAAAATAGCGCGTATCCCGCGCCGCCTTTTTGTCCAGGCGATAGTCGAGATTAAAATAAAGTGCGTCGACCTGCCGGCTGCCCTCGTTCGTAATGGTGATGCGGGCATGCGTTTTGAAGGGCATGGGCCAGTAACAATTCAGCCCCTTGCTGGCCCCGATGCTTACGGGGGCGCTTGCGTACTCCACGTACTTGCCGTGGCCGAGTCCATAAAATTCGCCAATGGGACATGCGACCGCGGGGACCTTGGCGTCATCCCAGTAGATGCGCAGCACGATCTCGCGCAGATGATCCTGCGAAGGCGAAGCGATCGTAAACCACATATGCGTAATGCGGCCCGCGCCCTTGATGTCGGCGACAGTAAACGTTTCTCCTGGCGGAACGCGGCGGTAGTCCCCATTTCTGCCGGCGGGGTCCGTGCTGGATGACCGCATCACGCTGAAGTCCTTTTTGTTGGCAAAATCTTCCGAAACCTGGGCCTTTGCCGCGCCGGCACAGAGCGCGACGACTCCAATACTCAGTGCAATGCGGCGTATCCGCTGAAATATGGACATACGATTTCTCTCCTTGTATAGCGGTGATCCCACCTTCATTCGCGATCCCCCGCCGGATTCCTGTCCGCTTTTGTAATCTTAATCATACTCCAAAACGAAGAGACAATTTTGCAAGTCCCTTTCGCCTG
Source organism: Chthonomonadales bacterium (assembly GCA_038231675.1). GTDB lineage: Bacteria > Armatimonadota > Chthonomonadetes > Chthonomonadales > Chthonomonadaceae > JBBRKX01. The sequence goes on from JBBRKX010000516.1 coordinate 2,747, forward strand.
CGTAGCGAGGGAATTCAAGGAGCGGGGCGCCGGAACGATCACGCCTAAACCAGAGGAGTTAAGAATGACCGTCGGCTAGGATGCGCGCATCAGCGAACTCGGAGCCGCAATCCACAACCAAAGGCGGCCCCCTCTGCCGTGGGGAGGCCGCCAACGGGCTACCAGAGCTTTCACATCGGGGGAGAGAAGGCTTACGCGAACGCGAGAGTAGCTTCGTAAGGAGACATCTGGCCATAGTCAGGAGCGCCTTCTTCCGCGAATTCCAGATCCGGCAGGGTTGGCTCCTGGAGGGGCGCGGCCGGCGGATTGATGTCGAGATGAGAGACCAGCCATTCCGCGAATACTTTCGCCTCCGCTACTTTGCCAATCCCCTCCGCCCTATTCTTGCCGATCAAAGCCATCAGTTGCGCCTGATGCTGACCGCGTCGATCGTTCTCGCGCGCAAACTCCTGGAACAGCCCATCGATCTTGGCGACCGATTCGCGGGCCGCTTCGACCGTCTTAAAGCGTAGGACGCCGCTGAACATGCGCGCGTACGCGTTCTGCGCCACGCTGCTGGTATATAAATCGCTGTAATCGCTCGTCTTGCCCGAAGCGATCAGCACATTCGCCACATAACTGGGTGTGCAGTTCAGGGCCAGTGCGATCTCTTCCACGGTTCTTCCCGCCGCGCGCAGGGAGAGAGCGACATCTTTCTTTGTTAATCGTTTCATTCCATTTCACCCTTTCCAAACCTATACTCTTGTCTGGCGAAACATCTTATTGTATCACATTAATCCCCCAAAATCAATACTAATGTCTACCTATACTGTGATCCGCCATCCTATTTATATACTCCGAAAATGAGCCCAAAAGCGGAAGCTGCTTGCGGGGATGCGTCGGTATATTTCAGCAATACGCAAAAGCCGAAGTTGTTCTGGAAAAGCGCGGCGATTGCTGGTATAGTGAGGGAACTCTACTTGAAGGGGCAACGATGAGCGAACCTTTACAGCAGCTAAAAGGGCGTATGGCCCAGATCACGCGGCTCGGGCAGGCCGCCAGCCTGCTTGGCTGGGATCAGCAGACCTATATGCCCACGGGAGCCGCTTCGGCGCGATCCGAACAGGCCGCGACGCTGAGTCAGCTTACCCATGAGATGTTCGTGAGCGCGGAGATCGGCGATCTGCTCGGACGCGCGGAAGCGGAATCACGCGGCGAGGATCCGGACGGCGACACCGTACGCATGCTTGCCGTGCTCCGCCGCGATTACGACCGTTCCACTAAGATCCCTGCGGACCTCGTGGCGGAATTCGCCCGTCACGGCGCCCTGTCGCAGGAGATATGGATCCGCGCTCGGGCGGCAAGCGATTTCAACGCGTTCGCGCCCGCACTGGAGAAAATGCTCGATCTCACCCGACGGCAGGCCGAGCATCTGGGATATAAAGACCATATCTACAATGCGCTGCTGGACGCGTATGAGCCCGGCGCAAAGCATGCGGACATCGCGGCGATGTTCACCGATATGAAGCCGCACTTGGTTGCGCTGACCCGACAGATCGCCGATCATGGCGCTCCCGTCGACGACGCTCCGGTGCATGGCGAATTTCCCATCGAAAAGCAAAAGGCGCTGACGCTCCAGGTAATCGCGGCGCTGGGCTATGACCTGACTCGCGGCAGGCAGGACGAGGCCACACACCCGTTCTGTTCTAATTTTTCGCGTGACGATGTGCGTATCACCACGCGCTTCAATGCCGGCTTCCTCCCGCAGGCGCTCTACGCCTCCCTGCACGAGACCGGGCACGCACTTTATGAACAGGGCTCGCCCGCAGAGTTCGAGGGCACGGTGCTTGCTGGAGGGACGTCGCTCGGCGTCCATGAAAGCCAATCGCGCCTCTGGGAAAATCTGGTGGGACGCAGCAGGGCGTTTTCGCGCTATCTTTTCCCCAAGTTGCAGGAAACCTTTCCGGGCGCTTTCTCC
>JBBRKX010000517.1:0-4701 GCA_038231675.1 Chthonomonadales bacterium
AGGGCGCGGGAACCCAATTCTCACCTGAATTCGCGCATGCTTTCGTCGCTATGATCGAAGCAAAACAGGCGCAGGACGCGTCTGATGCACCGTTTCCCCTGGCCGCTTAAGGTACAATACAAGACTTTGCTATAAAGAGAACCCTTACCTTGCACATTGTATTCAACGCCCGCGCAATACAAACGTTGAAGGCTGACAAACTGTATCAGATTAGGCAGGGAACAGGGACAAATGTGAGGAACAGTCCACCAAACCCGCGGGAGCCTGTTCCACATGAAGATCACCGAAGTCAAAGTCATCGTAACCTGCCCGGGCCGGAACTATGTTGTCGTTAAGATTATGACGGACGAGCCCGGTCTATACGGGGTCGGGGATGCGACGCTGAATGGCAGAGAGCTATCCGTCGCGACGGCTTTGCAGGAGCATATCGCGCCTCTCCTGATCGGACGCGATCCCGATCAGATCGAGGACATCTGGCAGTTCCTATTTCGCGGCTCCTACTGGCGCGGCGGCCCGATTCAGATGACGGCGATTGCCGGGGTCGACACCGCCCTGTGGGACATAAAAGGTAAACGCGCCGGAATGCCGGTCTATTCGCTGCTGGGCGGCAAGACGCGCAAGGGAGCGATGGCGTATACCCATGCCGGCGGCCGCGGATTCACCGAAGTCGAGGACAGTATCCGAAAGGCGATGGAACGCGGGTTCAAAGTCGTGCGGGCTCAGGTAGACATTTCTGGCAATGTCGGCACGTACGGGTCCGGTGGCGCGCACGAGGCTGCCAGCGCAACCTGGGACAATATCTCCGGAGGCAGTTGGGGCGACGGAGGCCCCATGCCGCATTCGGAAATATGGGAGCCCGCGCCCTACCTGCGCACAATTCCTCGCCTCTTCGCGCACCTCCGCGACACGCTTGGGGACGACGTCGAAATTTTCCACGATGTGCATGAACGGCTTACTCCCATCCAGGCCGCACGTCTCGCGAAAGAGCTGGAGCCCTATCATCTCTTTTTCCTGGAGGACCCGTTGCGGCCGGAACATAGGGAGAGTTTCCGCTTGATCCGGCAGCATTCGGTAACGCCCATCGCCATGGGAGAGTTGTTCCACACGCGCTGGGATTGCCTTCCGCTGATTACCGAACAATTGATCGATTACATTCGCTGCGACCTCGGCCATATCGGTGGAATTACGGAAGCCAAAAAGATCGCCGCCATCGCGGAAAGCTACTTTGTGCAGACGGCATGGCATGGCCCCGGCGATATCGGTCCCGCGACGCACGCCGCGAATGTTCACCTCGATCTTGCGTTGCCGAATTTTGGGGTGCAGGAAATGGTGTTTTTTCCTGACGTCGTTCATGAAGTCCTGCCGGGATCGCCCACTTACCTGGATGGCTATCTGCACGTTACGGACACTCCCGGTCTGGGCACGGATGTCGATGAAAAAGCGGCCGCGAAGTACCCGTATCAACGCGCCTATCTCCCCGTAACCCGACGCGCCGATGGCGCGGTAATGGATTGGTGAACGCTCAGCCCATGAATTTTCGCGATCTGCTACGCGCGCACTTCAAACTGATCTTATGCGTGGTTTGCGCTTTGATGATGTTCGGACTCTTCCTGCTGCAGGTAAACCCGTACTTAGGCCCGGCGGACGACTCCGGGAGATACATGGTGCTCGGTGAATCGCTTGCCCGCCTCCACTCGCTTCGCCTGTTAAACGATGTCCACCAGATGAGGGATACGCTCTATGTGCCGGGATTTCCGGCCATGATCGCTTTCTGGCTGCTGATCACCGGGCGCGATCCTGGAGCCATAGTGCTGCCTGTGAAGTTCACCCTCCTGGCCCTCGCGATGGGCATGCTGCCCATGATTTATGGGCTCCTCGAGCGGGCGAAGCTCGCCCGAGGTTACGTGGTCGCGGCCATGTTCACCACGGCGGCATGCCCATCGTTTATGTTCTATGCAAACAATGTAATGTCCGAAATTCCGATGACCTTTCTGTGCCTGGCATCGGTCTCTCTGCTGGAGACCGATGCACGGGATGCCGACGACAAAGTGGTGTCCGTCCCAGTGTGGAAGCGGCTGCTTTCTCTCGCATGCGGCGTGCTTGCGTTTACGGTCAGAGCATCCGGCGTGGTGCTGTTGGGAACGCTCACGCTCTGGTTCCTACGGAGGTTCGGGTGGAAATGGGGCGCGTTGGCCGCGCTGGTCTCGCTTATCATCGTTGGCGGTTGGCAATTCAGAAACAGACGGATCATTCAGCAAGACCCTCCGAATACACACGATACCTATCTGCGCCAGTTCACGCTCAAAGCTCCCGAAGCACCCCATAGTGGCCGCATCCAGATGAATGCGGCAGGTCTCGCCTTGCGCGTCCGCATGGGTTTTCCAGCCTACATCGGGATGATCCCAAGATCCTTGCTAAACAGCATGAGCCTCGGCCCGCACATCTGGCCACGCATTTTCTGGACGCGTTTATTCTGGGTCATCGCCATCCCTCTGGGAGGGCTGATCCTCCTCGGGTACGGCATGAGTTGGAAGCGCGGCCTGACACTCAGCGCCCTCTTTTCGACCCTCTTCTGGCTATTCTCCGCCATGTGGCCCTGGCGCGACGCCCGATTTCTCATTCCGCTTGCTCCCTTCTTCATCGTGTTCCTGTATCTGGCGGCGGCGGCGATTTCAAACCGATTGCGCCCGGCTATCGGCACATGGACTGTCCGCGCCCTCCAGGGCGCCGCACTTACCCTCCTGTTCCTCTACTTCGCGCATGTGAATGCCGAGGCTCGGAAGGAGTCCGGCGGACCGGTATACCCGGGTTATGCATTGGGCCGTATCCCGGAAGAAGGGGGATTTTACGCCGCATGCGCCTGGCTGAAGCGAAACGCGACTTCCAATGCCCTTATCATGGGACGGCCCGCGTATCTGCTCCACCTGTACAGCGGTCATCCCACGGTGCAAATCGAACCTGCTGAAAACCCTCGTCTGCAGGAAAAGGCCTACATTGCTCCCAAGCATGTGCGATACATCCTACAGGACGTCTGGTTCTGGGCGCACACCGCCTCTTATATCGATCCCTACATAAAGGTCTATCACGACAAATGGGAACTCGCATGGAAAGATCCTCATGGGAGTGGAACGCGCATTTGGCGCCGGCTCCCCGATCCTCCCGGCTCGTCCGCTCCGGGGAAATCCAGCCCGCGTCGCGTGCTATAATGTTGTGCCGCCCGCTTATTGCCCGATTTCCCACGTGCTTCGTGCAACGAAACGGACCCGACGGGCGAGCGTTCGGGGGAAACGGTTGACGCACTTCGATGTCATTGTGGTGGGAGCGGGACCGGCGGGAAACGCCTGTGCGTTCGCTCTCGCTCATGCCGGCGCAAAAGTCGCCCTGGTGGAAAAGCAGGCCCTGCCCCGTCATAAGACATGCGGCGGTGGGATGCCGATGGTCGTCTCCAAAGTACTGGCGCTAGAGGAACTCAGGGATCTGGCGCCCGATGCTTTCGTGGAAGCGGATACGACCAGCATACGCCATACCTGGAACTTCGCGGATCCGTGCCTCGCATCCATGAACCTGCCCGACCAGCAGGGAGAAACGGTTTCGCTCTGGATGGTGCGCCGCTCGGTTTTCGACCATGCGCTCGCCCGGCGCGCCGCAACGGCGGGAGCCGAGTTACGGGATAGGCTTGCCGTACGCTCCATTTCCGCCGAGCCGAAAGGACTCGTCCGCGTGTCGGCGGAGGGCCCCGAAGGAGGCTGGGAGGCTACCGCAGACACCCTCGTTGGAGCCGACGGCGCAAACGGAATTGTCGCCCGTTCGTTTGGACTGCGTCAGCACCGTGCCCTGGCGATCGCCATCGAGGCGGAAGTGCCGCATATCTGGGGAGCGGGCCATCCGGATCTTCGCCAGGAGATCTGCCATCTGGAGTATGGCGCGGTCCGACAGGGATACGCATGGGTGTTTCCCAAAGGCGACCATTTGAATGTAGGCGCGGGAGTGTTTCGGCCGCGCAAGCCAGGCGACCGAGGCGACGCCAACGTCCGGGACGAATTGCAGCGCGCCATTCTGGGCTATCTGGAGATGCTGGGCGTTCCCAAACGGATTGAGGAGTTGGACTTCCATGCCCACCCCCTGCCCATGTGGAATGGACTGGACACGCTCCAGACTCGGGATAACCGCGTGCTGCTTGCGGGGGACGCCGCAGGTCTGATCAATCCTTTTTTCGGCGATGGCATCCTTCATGCGCTGAAGAGCGGCCAGATCGCGGCGAACAGCATCCTGCGGCAGGACCAGAAGAACTACACACGCGCGATCGGAAAAGAGTTCAAGGTCAACTTCGATGCGGCCCAGAAGCTTGCCGGCTTCTTCTACCAATGGCCGGGAACCTGCTACAAGTACGGCATCAAGCGCCCTAGCGCGACACATATGGCCATGCGCTTGCTGAGCGGCGAGGCGCTGTTCAATGATATTTCGGCGCGGGCCTTCCGACGGTTCCGGCAGGCGCTTAGCGCGGAAGCCACCAAAGGATCGTGACATGACTGGGACGGCCATACAGTTTGGCGCGGGAAACATCGGGCGGGGCTTCCTTGCCCAGCTCTTCCATGAAGGCGGGCTGGAAGTTGTCTTCGTGGACATCACCCCTTCCATCCTGGACGCGCTGAATATGCGCCGGAGCTACGAAATCGAGATCGTTGGACCTGAAGCAACTCG
>JBBRKX010000518.1:0-4693 GCA_038231675.1 Chthonomonadales bacterium
TGCAAGGTCTCCCCGTGGAGTGTGGGAACCAGGTGATGTTCGGCGCGGTGGATTCCGATGCGTACGGCGATTTTTTTATTCTCCTCGAGGCCAGTTTTCTCATTGTGGATCTGCACGAGAATGGGGTTGTCTCGGAGCCCTTTCTGGATGGCGACGGCTGCGGCAAGGCCCTGGTGAGGATGGTGAAAAACGGCGAAGATCCCGTCTCCCGTGTCCTGGAGAACGTGTCCTTGCTGGTCCTGGACGGCATTAAGGAGCAAGTCACGATGCGGCGTTTTGACCTGACGCTCGAAATAGACGTCGCCGAGCGCGTTCGCCATTCGGGTCGAACCGCACATGTCGGTAAACAGGAAGGTGACGTTGCCGTCAGGAATTCTACTTCCGGTCATGGCCTGCGCTCCTGGAGAATCGGGCAAAGCATCTCCCGCAAGAATAGGCTTCTCCTTCGATTCCCGGAGGCTGTCCTAAACCCCGGTGGGAAGTTCGCAGGGAGCAATGCTGCTTACTACGCCGCCAACTGCTGGTTTGCCTCCTTTCTACTCGGAACGCAAAGCAAAAGAGCCTGAAGCGCAGCAGGTGGCGTCTCTCCTGCCGAATGCCCGGTTTTCCCTGATTGCCGGAGCAAGTCACTGCCTCTGGCTCATACATACGGATGAAATGAAGACTTTGCTGTTGGATTTCGTTCGCGATTAAAGTTGCTTCCCTTGCAAGCGGTCCGACTGTTCGGAACTCCTGCGACAGTTCATCCGTCTCATCAGAACGAACCGGCGCGGCAAGCCGGAAACGATTTGGAGGAAAGCGATGATTTTTGAGGAAAGCGAAGGAGAGACAGCCGGCTTTAAGCGCCAGATTACGCACGGCGGTCTGCAGGAACTGAAAGGATCTCCCGAGGAGATCGCCCGTGCTGAGGAGATCCGAACACGCCTTTTGGTCGAGGCCGACGACATCCTGACGCAGTTGCGTTCCAACCCGGTGTTGACCGCCAGCCAGGTCGATACGGCCATTGTGGCGCCGGAACAGGTTTCGGAGCCACAAGTCAACACGACGGAAGCCGGATTGAATCGACTTCGGAATCGCAATGACGCTGCCTGGTGGATCACGAATGGAGCGCGAGGGGCGCGTCAGCTTCTCGATGAGGCGCTCCGCGAAGAGAGGTAGGGCCAGAGGAGCTTTTACGTTCTCGTCGCCAGCCCTGAATCTCTGCACATGAGACAGGTGAGGACGATTAGAGGTCCGGGATCTGCCAGTCGATCTCGGACTGGCCGGTGGAACGCAGCGCCGCATTGATTTTAGAAAACGGCTGGCTTCCGAAAAATCCGTTGTGTGCCGAAAGCGGCGACGGATGGGCGGACTGCACGATGATGTGCCGTTCCGTGTCGATCAATCCCAGCTTCTTCTGTGCATAGCCACCCCAGAGCACGAAAACGACCGGAGAACTCTTGTCATTCACCGTGCGGATCACTGCGTCGGTGAAGGTTTCCCAGCCCTTGTTCTTGTGCGAATTGGCCGCATGTGCCCTCACCGTCAGCACCGCGTTCAACATCAGCACACCCTGCTCCGCCCATGGAATCAGATAACCATTGTTCGGGACTTTGCAGCCCAGGTCGCTCTTCAATTCGCGAAACATATTTCCCAGAGAAGGGGGAGGCCGAACGCCGGGACGAACGGAAAAACAAAGACCATGCGCCTGGTTGTCGTCGTGATACGGGTCCTGCCCAAGAAGCAGAACCTTCACCTGCTCAAACGGTGTGAGCCGCAAGGCGTTGAAGACGTCTTTCTCGGGCGGGAAGACCGTATGCGCGTTGCGCTCCTGCTCTACAAACTCCTCGAGCTTCCGAAAATAAGGCTTCTCGAACTCCGGGGCCAGGAGTGTATTCCAGTCGGTCGGCAATGTCAGGTCCATGCGTTTACCTCTATGCGTATTGGTTAAGGGCGATCCCTGCACGTTTCATCTATAATAGACTGTAGAGACGCCGTTCTATACGGAAATCTTCGCATGGAGCGGCCCAACCAACCGGTTGCGCCGAGAAACTCTCTCCTGACGACCCGGCAAGTCTCTTTTTTATTTTTCTGAACCGGAGATTCGATGTCTTTACAACCCAAAAAGCGCACGCCGACGATTTCCCGGCGGATACTCTTTCTTTTGCTCGCACTGTACGGAGTCGCCCTGGCGACGGTCGGAATCGGCAACACAGTCGGGCCGGAACGCTGGTGGCCGAGCGCGCTCAACCTTTATTTCCCGCAATGGCTCTGGGCAGTTCCAGGAGCCATCCTCTGCTTATGCACGCTTCTGGTGGCACGGCGTTGGGTCTGGGCGCCTTTGCTTGGGATTGCGTGGGTCGCGGGGCCTCTGATGGGACTCTGCTGGGGGAATTCCGCCCCGGCCGCGAAGGGCGCTCACCTGCGCATCATGACATATAACATCAAGTACGGTCAGCGGGATCTTTCCGCGGTGATCCGGCAACTTTCCGACACCCAGCCCGATCTCGTGTTCTTTCAAGATACCGCACATACACTTCAGACCGGGCTTGGCGAAGCGCTGGATGGGTGGAATATCCGTGCTTTCGGCCAATACGTCATCGCAAGTCGTCTGCCCCTCTCTCCTCCACGGATCGGCTCTCTTTCCTATCGTGACCAGAACCATACCTACCTCCAATGCACGCTGCGGGTAGGTAAGACCGATGTCACCCTGTTTAACGTGCATCTCATCTCGCCTCGATTCGGCATCCTCGCGGTTCGCTACTTCGGTTCCGATGGTCTCGACCAGTTTGAGACCGATTGCGAAGACCGTGTTCACCAGGCCCAGGAACTGGCCGGCGATATCGCGAAAACATCCGGTCCTATTATCGTTGCGGGGGATTTCAATGCTTCCTTGCCGTCCGTTGTGTGCCGAACGATGGAAAAGACGGGGTTGCGAGACGCGTTCGCGGAAGCAGGGCATGGTTATGGCTATACATATGGACATGATCTGCGCTTCCATCACTCCTATATGCGCATCGACCACGTTTTCGTGAATCGGTCCTGGAGCGTTCAGGATTGCCAGGTGGGAAATGCCGAAGGGTCCGACCATCGACCGGTCATTACCGACCTCATTCTGAAATAATCTGGCTGCTGGTAACACGAGAGGTCGCTCGCTACAGCATGATGCCATGCGCGCAGGATCGTTTTAATCTGCGATTGCAAAATTTATTTTTGTGCCTCTATCGCTATTTGTCCGTTTTTGGTAATCTGGTTATGGTATCTTATACAGGTAACGAGCAATATCACGTGTACGCTCCTGGAAATCATTGGGAGGATTAGTATGAAGATTAATGGTTTTGCTGGACTGCTTGCCTTGTCCACACTTGGACTTGTCGCCATGAGCCCCGCAGTCCAGGCGCAGACAAACGGCAGCTTTGAGAATCCGTCGCTGACTACGCCCGGGGACTACACTATCAACAATATTCCGGATTGGAGTTTTTCCGGTAGCGTCCAGACCTATTCGTATGGCGTTTTTCGGCCCACCACGGCCGCCTACCCGGCCGGCGTGCCGGACGGCGTCCAGGCCGCTTACGTCAGCAACGGAGCCATCTACCAGGATGAATCGGCTATCACCGCCAACACGGCCTATAGCCTCTCTGTGTACGTGGGGAGCCGGCTGGATCAGCCGGGGGGCGCCGGCACCGTCAATCTGGAAACAGCCGGGGGTGCGATCCTTGCTTCACAGAGCCTCAGCCCATTGGATGGAACCTTCGGTGTAGTCAACCTGAACTACGTTGTCGGCAATAGCAATCCCTTTATTGGAGACACGCTTCGCATCGTATTGGCTCAGGCAAACGGCAGCCAGGTCAATTTCGACAAAGTCAGTCTGGGCGAAAGAATAGTCCCGACTTCCGTGGTGCCGGAGGGCAATGCGCTCTTCCTGCTGCTGGGAGGCATGGCGCCGGTGGGACTGGGCCTTGCTGCCCGCCGAAGCCGAAAATCCTGACATCCTCCTCAGCACCGTTGGCGCGTGGCAAACGGAACATCGAACAGGGTGACGATCGCTTTCAGCAACGCATGGGGAGGGACGCTTTAGCGTCCCTCCCTTTTCTTTAGCGAGTAGGCAACTCGACGGGGAGGTAGGCGGGCCTCCTGCGCGTAAAGAGCGCCAGAATCCCCCCAAGCACTACCGTGGTGGCAAGAAGAAGCAGTCCCGCGGAAAAGTCAGGATGATGGGCGGAATCGAACCGGCCCGCGTTGATGCGACCGACAAGATACGGGCCAGCGAAACCACCGAGATTTCCGACCGAATTGATCAGCGCGATCCCGCCCGCCGCCGCCGTCCCACTCAGAAATGCGGGTGGCAACGCCCAGAACGGTCCCAACGTCGCCCACATTCCCATCGCGGCCACGGATAGGGCGGCGAGCGCAAGGACAGGGGAATGCACTGCGGGCGAATAGAAGTAGATCGCCGAGAGCAATCCCGATCCGCCTATAAAGGCCGGAATCGCGATATGGAAGCTGCGCTCGTTAAGTCTGTCCGAGCTCCGGCCGACGAAAATCATCCCAACCGCCGCGCACGCATAAGGGATCGCCGTAATGAGCCCGACCTGGAAGTCGCTCAGATGGCCGAACCCCTTTACGATTTGCGGCAGCCACAAAGCGACCCCGTACATACTCATCACCAGCAGGAAGTAGACCGTCGCGAGGAGCCACACGATCGGGTTCTTAA
>JBBRKX010000519.1:0-4693 GCA_038231675.1 Chthonomonadales bacterium
ATCGAAAGAGACGCCGATCGGAGATATCGTCACGGATGCTATCCGCGCATCGGCGAAAGCGGATGCGGCTTTTCTGGATGCGTCGTCCTTTAGCGACCCCGGCGTCACGGTGCCGAAAGGCAGTTTTACCTCTGCGGATCTCCTGAAAGCACTGGAAGTCAAGGGCGACACCATTGTGCTCGTAAAGCTTACGGGCGACCAAATTACCCATGCGCTCGAGCATGGATTTTATTTGTACCCGAAAACGAACAGTGGGTTTCTCCAGTATTCCGGCCTCATCGTAACCGTCAATCCGGAGGCGGAAGCGGAAAAGCGGATCGTTTCCGTGAAGATCGGCGGCGATGCCCTTTCGGGATCCAAGACGTATAAAGTCGCCATGCCTTCGCCGCTCGCAAATGGGGCACTGGGCTACTATAAGTTCTGGAAGAAGTCCGATATCGATAAAGAGACGAAGCAAACTCTTGAGCAGGCTGTGACGGCTTACCTTAACGATCACAAGTCGATTACGAAAGGTGACGACCGCGTTGTCATCAAAGGAAAATAGCCGCAATAGGGTCACGAAGAGCGGGAGGGATGCGCGGCGTACTCCCCTCCCGTTCGCACTTCAATTCTGCTTTTCTTTCGTTATACCACCGCTGGCGCTGCTCGTTTTGTCGGGCTGCCATACCTCATCCGCACCTATCTCCACAGTAGGAAACGCTTCCATCCGGATTTCGGGAACACAGTCGGGGAATTCGTCGTCAGCAAACCAGGTAGTTGCATTAGATTCTTTCGACGGCGCCCGCGCCTTCGCATTGCTAAAGAAACAGTGCGATTTCGGGGTTCGCCCGCTTGGATCTCCCGCCCACGAAAAAACGCGCGATTTTTTGCTCTCGGAAATGCGGAAATACGCCGATAATACCGTCATACAAGCATCTACGTATCGCATGATGCCCGTAACCAATATCGTGGGAGTGTTCTATCCTTCGGGCGCAAGTCACGCAGACTATCGTCCGGTGCTCTTAATGGCGCATTGGGACACACGTCCAATCGCGGATGGCCCGTTTTCGTCAGAGATTAAGCGCGGGACGGTATTTCGATATGGGGCGGAAGGATGGAATCCCGTCGCTCCTATCCTGGGCGCGGACGATGGGGCTTCCGGTGTCGCGGTTTTGCTGGAACTCGCCCGGATATTCAAAGCACGCAAGCCGGCCGTAGGCGTCATCATGCTGTTGGATGATGGCGAAGACTATGGCGATTTTGAGGCCAGGAATAATGATGGCGAGGGAGTAGAGCTCGGAGCAAGATACTTTGCTAAGCACTTTGGAGAAACGCCGGCGTTCGGGCAACCCAGATATGGAATTCTTCTGGATATGGTCGGCGGCAAAGGCGCTTTTTTCCCGCGTGAGGAAATTTCAGAACGGTTTGCTCCTCGGGTCAACGAAAAGGTGTTCGCGATCGCGAACGAACTCGGGTACGGAAACACTTTTCGAGGGGACTTGTCGCAGGGAGTTGGCGACGACCATGTCGCGATCAACCAGGCAGGGATCCCGACAATCGATTTGATCCATCCGCTTCCCTTCGGAAGCTACCAATCGACAGGTTATCGATACTGGCACACACTTCAGGACACGCCCGAGAACTGCAGCGCGAAACCTCTGGAAGCTGTTGGCAGGACGGTTGCGGAAACTATCTATCGTGAGCCGCTGAAGCCGTAACATGATAACTTGCGTCGTTATGGATACGTTATTATTTTGAGAAGCCCCAGGAAGGGCTTTCGCTTTACGGCTTACGTAGCGTCAAGAGAGGTACCACGATGTCCAGAGAGATAGGCCAGGCCAAAACCGGCAGAGTTCCCGATTTTCGCGAGGCGGATGTGAAAATCTGTGAGCTTTGCGGCGGATTAAATCTGGTTTCCAATCCGGAGTGTTTTGTTTGTGGATGGCATGGCCGCTTCGAACGCGATGCCCACGTCGTGCATGCCGCCATCGAGATTGTGATTCGCCGCCATGGCCGGCTGGAGCTTCAGCATCTTACAGATGCCCAATCGGCTCCGGTGCATCGGCAGCTTCCGCTTCGAGAGCGGATCGTAGGTTGGGTTATCCGTTTTTCAAGGCATCTTCGACGCTAACTTTCAAACGCTCTCTTTCCTGCTTCCGCGATTGCCGACCTTTCCCTGCGATGATCCGTAAATCATAATGGAGAAGGGTCGTTGTGTTTTCCCTGCTCTCAAGATAAGAAACAGGCGCCGATATCGTGGCGATCCGTAGAAACTGGAACCGACATGCCGAGCGAACTACCAACGAACAGCCAGCCGCCGGAGGCGTCTTCCGGCACACCCAAAGCGGCCGGCCCGCGTCACGATGGATCTTTTGAAATCGGAGTCGTGGCCGATATTCCCATCCGAATCCATGTCACCTTCCTGCTGATTCTCGCCTGGGCGATCTTCGGCGGCATTCAGGGTCAGGCATGGCTACGAATCCTCTGGGTGCTCACGCTATTTGCGTGCGTCGTGCTCCATGAGTTGGGCCATGCGGTCACCGCGCGACGCTATGGAATCCGCACACGCAGCATTGTGCTCTACCCAATCGGCGGGATCGCCTCTCTGGAGTCTCAGCCTCGCCCACGCGATGAACTCTGGATCGCCCTCGCCGGCCCCGCCGTCAACCTTGGAATCGCACTGCTTCTCTTGCTTATTCTGTCTCTGGTAGGGCTTCCCAGCTACACGCAGGGCGCTCCCATCACCGCTCGCAGTTTTCTCGCAGCACTTATGGGCGGTAATCTCCTGCTTGCTTTGTTTAATCTGGTGCCCGCATTTCCCATGGACGGCGGGCGCGTGTTGCGTGCGCTGCTCGCCCGGGTAACCACCGAAGCGTCGGCAACCGCCATAGCGGCCCGGATTGGCCAGATCATCGCCATTGCATTTGGCGTGTTTGCGTTTTATCAGTCGAACCTGCTCTGGCTCTTCGTGGCCGTGTTCGTCTATTTTGGGGCGAGCCAGGAGGCTGCCGCATTCCATGCGAGAACCCTCGTTTCCGGACACAGGGTGCGCGAGGCCTTGTTAAAGGACTTCCGCACCCTGACCGCCGGCACCACGCTCCGGGCCGCCTCGGATCTCCTTCTTGCCGGAAGTCAGCAGGATTTCCCGATCGTGAATGGCGAGGAGGTCGTGGGCGTCCTCACGCGATCCGCTCTGATGCGCGGCATCGCCACGAACGGATGGGATGGATATGTCGCGGGCATTATGGACCGCGACTTTGCGGTCGCCCATCCGGATGACGACCTGGAGAGTATTCTCAATCAGGGCGCCTTTACCGGTCCGATCATGGCCATGGAAACGGATGCCGGCGGCAACGAGAAGCTGGTCGGCATGCTCACGCAGGAGAACCTCCTGGAATTCCTGACGCTCGCACAGTTGCGGACGCGGATAGACGCGCGCGCCTGAGTAGTTGCCGCACTTGACTTTTGTCGTCCTCGCCTGCACCATAACCGCGCACGTCCGGTAGAATATTCCTGTCTTGGGAGATATGGAAGTCGCACCGTGGATAATTGCGAGCGCCGCAGTGACCGGGAAAGGCCAGACATGAAGGGTTCTCATCGCGGGTTTACGTTGATCGAACTGCTGGTGGTCATCGCGATCATTTTCCTATTGGCGGCGATATTGTTTCCGGTCTTTGCACAGACGCGGGGCGCGGCGAGAAACACGCAGGACCTGTCGAACCTGAAACAGATCGGCATGGCGACCATGCTTTATGTGCAGGATTATGATGAAAGATATGTGCCGGTAGGCTCGTGGAATGACCCGACCATAACGCCCTATACCAACCCGGACGCTCCCGCTCCCGGCGTGCCATGGCAGGGCTGGGGCCTGCGGCTGCTTCCGTATGTCAAGAGTCGCGCTCTCTTTCATTCTCCCTGGATGCCTGCAACGGCTACATGGTGGACCGGGCCGTGCGCGACGTCCAACGGGATATCCCTCACGAACACCTATCAGTACAACTGGTTTCTGGGGCGTGACGGATCTTATCCATTCGATTTTGGGACCGACCTCTATACGCATACGCCGGACGGTCAGCCGCTCGACACTCCCCTTGCGATGAGCGGCGTCTCGGCGAGCGCAAACACCGTGATGTACACGTTGAATCAGGCGCAGTCGCCTTTTGGAAACGACTATGGATGCGATTGGAACACTTTGGAATCCTCCGACTTCGACAACAAGCTGCGCTGGCACGCCATCTTCCGGCACGGCGGCAATTTAGCGTTTGCGGACGGGCACGCAAAGTTTCTCGTGGCGGGCGAAGCCGACAGCGCGGGCAGCGATACCCCCAATTGCGGCGGAGGGCCGTCGCACGTCATTTATAATTGGTCGGCCCGTGGAGTGTGGATCTACCCTGGAATGCCTGAGGAGAACGGGGGTTACCCGGACGGCCCGACGCCGCTCGCCTGCGCCCAGTAAATACTATGAACCATATGTTGATCCAGTGGCTGCGCGAGATGAGCGCCGTCGAGTGGGCCGGAGCGCTGACCGCTTTCGCCTGCATCTACTTGACCGTCAAGAACCGGATTGAGAACTGGCCCTGGGGGATCGTCTCCGTTCTTCTCTATGGCTGGTTTTTCTGGGTAAGCAAATTTTACGCCAATGCCGCCCTGCAGATCTGCTTCTTCCTGCCATGCTGTATCTATGGGTGGTGGGTATGGGCGCGGTGCGGCCCGA
>JBBRKX010000520.1:0-4690 GCA_038231675.1 Chthonomonadales bacterium
AGGCCAGCAACGCCAGCGCGCCCAGGAGGCCTTGCTGGCCAATGAACAGCGCTTTCGCGCTCTGGTGGCAAACGCATCAGATGTCATCGCCATTCTCGATGCCGATATGGCAAACCCGCCTTTCCTCTATGTTAGCCCGGCGGCGGAAGCGATGTGGGGAGAAACACCGGAGCGCCTGACCGGCACCTGTTTCCTGGATCTTGTCCATGCCTCCGACGTGCCGCGTGCGCATACGCTCTTTTACGAGGCATGCGCGGACCTCTCCGAGAATGTCATGTGCGAGCTACGCTTGCGGCATGGCGACGGACAGTGGCGTTCCTGTGAAGTGATTGCGCGAGACCGTCGAAATGAACCAGGCGTCCAGGGAATCGTGATAACCTGCCACGACGTTTCCGAACGCAAAATGTATGAGGAGCAGATCACGCATCAGGCGTTCCATGACTCGCTGACAGGGCTTCCGAACCGGATGCTTTTTAAAGACAAGCTTTCCGCTGCAATCGTCCGAGGTAGAAGACAAAACACTGCGGTAGGGGTATTGTTTGTCGATATGGACAACTTCAAAGGAATCAACGACAGTCTGGGGCACGAGGCGGGCGATCTTTTTTTGAAGATCGTTGCGGAAAGATTACAGATCGCTTCAAGAAATGGAGATACGATCGCCCGCCTGGGCGGAGATGAGTTCACGCTTCTCATGGAGGACTTACAGGCGGCGGAGGATGCCGTTCCGGTCGCTACGCGGATCCTGGAACAACTTAGCCTGTCCATCCCGCTCCTGGGACATGAGGTATCGGGGAGCGCCAGCATTGGGATTGCCGTAAGCACTGACGGTTCCGAAGAGCCTGAAAGCCTGATGCGTGACGCGGACACCGCCATGTATCAGGCGAAGACGAACGGGAAAGCGGGCTATTGTTTGTTCCATCCCACCATGAACGACAAAGCCGAAACACGTCTTGAATTACGGACTTCACGGCCCGATCCAACATTTCTGCAACAAATCACAAATTAGCGCGAAGCGGTCAGGCCACGGTCCTGTTCTACATTCCGACTAGCCGGGTGTTCGCGTCGCCGAAGTGATCCAGATTCACGCCCATCCTATCCATCAGGGAGAGGTACAGACTGCAGAGCTTGCGGTTCTCATCGCCCTTGTCCCGATAGTCCAGCACCCGCCCCGTCGCCAGAGTGCCGCCGAGGCCCCCGATCGTAAGGATGGGAAGTTTCGAGTTATCGTGTACCGAGCCCGAGAACATGTTGGAGAGCCACAGCAGGCAAGTGTTGTCCAGCACCGAGCCCTCGCCTTCGGGCATGGCCTGAAGTTTGCCGGCCAGGTAAGCAAGCTGACTGATATAGTACTGGGTGATGCGCAAATAGTCGTCGGATGTGTCGTGGTGCGAAGCGGGATGATGCGAGTCGCGCACTCCCAAAAACGGGTAGAAGAGGCCGGAAAGATCCCGGCACATCAGCATCGTGGCGATGCGCGTCTTGTCCGTCTGGATCGCCAGCGCCACCACGTCGCACATCAAACGCATGTGTTCGCGGATGTCTTCCGGTAGGCCGTTTTCCGGCCGCTTCATCGCCACGAGCGGCTTGCCCTGATCTTTCGCCCGGTTCGCGGCCTTGCCCAGGTCGCCACGCATCTTCTGGGCGCGCTGCTCTACCTCGCGTACACTCGTCAGGTATTCGTCCAGCTTGGCCCGGTCGTCCTGGCTAATGCGGCGGCGAAGTCCGCTCGCTTCGGCACTGACGCGGTCCAGGACACTCTCCATACGGCGGTTGCCGCTGTTCTCGAAGAGGCTGTCGAAGGCGAGCGAGGGGTAGACCTCCGTGGGAACGGGGGAGTCCGCGCTCTGCCAGGAGATGTGAGAGCTATAGGCCATCGAAAAGTTCGACTCGTGGTAGCCGGTCAGCGGCTGCTCGCACGCCAGAACCAGACTCGGCTGGATGGCGTCCTGCCCGAGGCGCGCGGCCAGCACCTGGTCTATGCTGATCCCGCCGTGCAGCACGGCGCCCTTGGTGAGCGGCATTCCCGAGAGAAGGTTGCCCGTCATGCCGGGGTGGATCCCAACGCCCGTGGCGGGCTTGTTGAAGAGCCCGTTGATGACATTGAGTTTGGTCTTGAACGGTTCCAGGGGCTGCAGGCTCTTGCTCAGCTCCATCCCCGCCCCCTCGCCCTTTGCCCACCAGTGGTCCGGATTGATCCCGGTTCCCATGAACTGGACGACAAAGCGTTTGGGCAGCGTGGCGGCCCCCTTTGCCGCCTCGGCAGCGGCGCCCCACACCGGAATAGATTCGAGCCATGGCAACGCCATCGCCACGCCCGCGCCGCGGAGGAAAACGCGCCGGGAAAGCGGCCGGCCCGGTTTTTGATCTTGATTAGACATTGTGTTTATTCCCTCGCTAAAGCAGCGGATACGCGTCGGTTGCGGAACTGTGGGCTCGTGACAACCGTTTCCACCAGGGTTCCAAATCGGTAATTTTCGGCGGCCGACCGCTTCTGCATCCGTAGGAGAAGTTGGCCATCGGAAGGCTGCAAGCTCCGCCCTAATGCATAGGACACCAACTTGCGGCCAAAAGTGTCGAGAAAATCTTTCTGGCGTTCCTGGCGGATGAATTCTTGCAGGCCCGCCACTCCGGAGCGCTCCACGCCGCCTGGGAAAGGCGCCCGTGCGTCCACCGGCTTCCCGCCGAGATCCTTGCTGCGCAGCTCGCCGATCGGCCCATAGCCTTCAAAGACCAGGCCGTAGGAGTCGAACCGCGCGTGGCATCCCGCACAGGCCGGGTTTGCACGGTGCGCCGCGAGCGCCTGACGGAGCGTCAGGTTGCCCATCTTGCTTTCGTCACTTGGCAGGGCGGGAACGGTGGCGGGCGGCGGTGGAATATACTCTCCCAGCACCCGCTAGACAACCCAGTTGACGCGCTTCACCGGACTGGTGCGGAGGCCGGGGGAGATCTGGGTCAGGAACACCGCCATCGGAAGCAGTCCGCCGCGCCCGTAGCGGTCGGCGTTGTCCACGCGGACCCAGTCGCTCCCCATCGTCTTCACGTCGGTCATCCCATAGTGCCGCGCGAGGGCCGCGTTCACGAAGGTGTGCTTTCCGTAGATCATGTCCAGGACGGAGCGGTCTTGCTGGAACGCGTCCACCAGGAAATGCAGCGGCTCCTCGAACATAGCCTCGCGCAGGGTGTCGTTGAAGCTAGGGAACCGGTTTCGGTCCACTGCATTCGCCTCTTCGAAGCGGCGGAAGTCCAGCCAGTTGCCGCCGAACTCCAGGGCGAGCGCGCGGACGCGCGGATCTTTTACCATCCGGTGCGCCTGCGCGGCAAGCACTTCCGGTCGGTGGAGGTCGCCGGCGGCGGCGTGAGAGAGCAACTCTTTATCCGGCATGCTGGACCAGAGGAAATAACTCAATCGGCTCGCCAGCGCATAGTCCGGCAGCGGCTGCACACCATGTATAGCCGGGGGAACAGAAGCGGGCTGCCGTTCCAGGGCGACCGTGCGTACCCCGCCAGAAGGTTGGATAGCGTCCTCCGATGCTTCGAGATCGAGACGGAACAGGAATTTCGGCGACATAAGAATACTTACCACGCAGTCCCGGATGGCATCTTCGTGGGGCAGGCCCTCTTTTTGCCGTAGCATCTGGTAGAACGCCAGCAGATCGGTCCGCTCCGCCTGCGCCAGGGGACGGCGGAATGCACGTTGCGCAAACTCGACGAGCGCTTTCCGTTGCACAGGCTCTGTGTCCAGCCGCGCTTTCTCGGTCGCCCGGATATGGGTGGAAACCCATTTGAAATGGTCCTCGATCGCCTGGAGCGTAACCGGTTCGCCCCCGTTTCTACGCGCTTTCGCCAGGTAAAGGTCGGCCAGCCGCTTGATCTTTGCGTCCGACGTGGAGTCCGGGTCTTCGGCGCGCACAAAGTTGAACTCGGCGTCGTTGAGGGTTCCGGCCTCGGCGCGCTCATAGACGAAGAACTCTCGATGCATGCGTTCCGGAATAAAGGCGACGGTGTCGAAATCCAGCCAGAGGTGGTCCAGGTCGCGCCGGCCGTTCTCGTCCAGAATCAGTTCCATGAGGGGCGTATCGTCGCGGAAATAGCCCATCGAATTATGCAGCCCGGCGGTTAGAAGACGGCCCTGGTCGCCCGGGTCATCGACGAACATACGCCCCCGTTCGGAGATATAGAACGCGTCGGGAAAGACGCTGCAGAACGTGTTGAACGCCGCCAGATAAGGCGCGCGGCCAGCCTCTTCTTGCGGTACAAAGAGGTCGGGATCCACCGGTTCGGTAACGATCTGCTCGGGCTGCATCTGCCCGTTTCTTCGTCGGGCGGGAATAGTGTGTGTATGCGGCGTCCCCCCCACCTGTAGCACGTCCGGGTAGAGCAACCGGCGATGGGAGGCATACTCCCGGTCCTTCCATAACACGAAACACTGGCCTCCATTGGAGAAGCCGCCGGGCACTCGCAGGTTGGCGAACTTCCAAGCGACCTTCTTCCGCAGCCCCACAACCCAGTTCCGCATCCCCTCGCAGCCGGCGCGCGCCACATCCGGGCGTCCCTTTTCCGGGGCGGGAAGAGCATTCCAACGGGCCTGCAGACTGGCAAGAGGACCGGCTTTCTCACCCGAAGCCGTAAGCGTCTTCCAGACCAGTTCCAGGTAACGCGGGCCCACCTTCGCTTCAGAGGCAACGGCCTG
>JBBRKX010000521.1:0-4683 GCA_038231675.1 Chthonomonadales bacterium
AGATGACATCGGACTCCTCCGCAGGTTATGATTTAACACCTTTCTCTACGGAAACGGGGCTCCGATGTCACTCCTCTTCGACCGCAACGAAACGACAAGCAGTTCTATGTCTACATGATTTTACCGGAAACTAGAGTTATATTTCTGGAGCAATTGTTGAACCATGAAGCGCCTTTTTCACCGACCTCTTCTGTTCGTTTTAGCCGCCCTGCTGCTTATCGCCGGACTGGTCATGCTGGTTGGCCCACGAGAATCACGACAGGAGGAAAAGAACCGGGCCCTTATCGAGGCTGTCAAGCGCAATGACGCTGCCGCCGTCATTGCGCTGCTAAATGCGGGAGCGGACGCCAATGCAAAAGATCTTACCAGGTATACACGCCCGGTCTCGCAGGTATTTTGGGACATAGTACATCGCCGGCCTCAACCACCTCCACAAACAGAATGGCGACCAACGGCACTCCAGCTCATCGGCACAAGACAGTCCCTCCGATCGGCACAGCCCGATCCCTACCTGGTCGCTCGCGCCTTACTCGAACATGGCGCTGACCCAAACGTCACAAATGAACAAGACACTCCGCCGCTCGCACATGCGCTAGGCCGTCATCAAGACGAAACAGCCCTGTTACTCATCCAACATGGCGCAAAAATGGTTGAAGTTCTGACCATGTCGGAGGATTACCGGCTTCCCATGAAGCAACGAAGAAAGTGGGGCGAGCTGTCATTATTTGGGCAGGCGGGTCTATTCCATGCCGGTCCCCGCGTTCTCGAGGCAATGCTGGATAAAGGCGCGGACATCAACGCACCGGACTCAAACGGCGACACAGTACTCATGAATGCCGCTGTTTCCGGAGCCATCTCCAGCGTTCGATTGCTGCTTAGCCACCATGCAAATGTGACAGTCAAAGATTTACATGGCCGCTCGGCCTTATCTTATGCTCTGTATTATGCGCGAACCCACCCTTCTCCAACAGCAAACCAGATCATTCAACTTCTGCGCCAGGCCGGAGCCCGCTAAGCCAGGATTGAGCAGAGGGCGAGTTACGAAGGAGTCAGCGACCGAACAGGTGAAATTGATGCATGATGTTTCCTCTGTTGATCATCTACCAAGCGAGCGACTCAATGCTCCTATGCACTCGAAGGAGGTTTCGCAATGGGAAAGGAAAGTGGAAAGCGGGGAACGGTGATTACCGCCATATTCCTGGCTGTTGTCGCCATGGTATTGGCGGTGGGGTGGTTCTCCTCTGGTCATCAGCAGATGCAGCGTAACGCGGCCCTATTCGATGGCGCACGGTCAGGTGACATGCTGGCGGTGGAAGCCGCGCTGGATCAAGGCGGCAACATCAACGCCCATGACGCCGGCGGCATCACCCCATTGATGTACGCGGCACGCGGTGACCGACCTGATATCGCTAATCCAGCGCCCACCGACCATCCGGAAGTGGCCGAGTTGCTCAGCAAGCGAGGAGCTGATGTCAAGGCGCGGACGGAGTCTGGATTCGTTGCCCTGTTCTGGGCGGCTCGATATGGACATGCTGGAGTCGCAAAGGTGCTGATAGACCATGGAGCGGATGTTAACGCCAAAGACAAGGATGGGATGACCGCTTTAAAGTGGGCTGCCACGAACCGACAGATCAAGGTAATTGCGCTCCTTAAGGAGGCTGGGGCCAGGGAGTAGGCTGCTTGTCCAGCTCATAGGAACAATTAGGATCAGCAATTTGTGTTTTGAGTGGGATCACAATGTATTGGATGGACTGGGTAAGCATTCGAACAGGAATTAAGTCGGTAACAGGAGATATGCCATGCTTATTCCATTCCTTCTTTTCTGGGTTTTGATCGGCTGGGGCCTGTACGATGGCGACGTTTATCCAAAGGAAGGCGGGATTTTCATCGCTATCTGGGTCGGTCTCCTTTTAGGCTTCCTGCTTCTAAAAATCGAGATGCTCTGGTTTGTCGTTCCCACGGTGATCCTCGACATCGTGCTCATCTTGAAAGTATTCGGCCAGGACATCCAGATCCGGTAATCATCAGTCGCGACGCCGGAACATCCAGGGAATAGCGATCAAGGGCACAATCATGCCGATGCTTCCCAACACCAACTTCATGCGTGCACCGGCGGGGTCCGGTTCCCATCCGGAAGCCACCACAGAGCAGTCAGAGATCGGCATGTCCGTTAGAGAGCCGAACTTACTGTCAAGGTCCATCATCGGCATATAAATCCCCTTATGCACGAGCCCGACAAGGTCCCTCTTCAACTGCACTTCGGATCGATGCGCTATCAACCAGTCTTGCAATTCCTGTTTGCTCTTAAACCGCATCTGTTCATCCATGTCGTTCAACGTTTTCATCGTCGGACGATCATCCATTACCGCGAGCACGTGGGTAGTTCGTTGGCCCGGATTGCGCACATCGAATACAGGCACCATAGCCCGCACCGTTACATTGCTTTGCTGTTCCTCTACCGCCAGCGTCAGGTCCAGTTGGCAGCCTTTTACCCTATACCAGCCATCCGAGGGGTTTGCCTCACTGAAGTTATGATACGTGGCAACCTTTTGCGTATTGTAATGCCGGGATTCGAGCGCGCCTTTCGCGCCGTAGGCAACGAGAATAATACTGCAAATAAAAAGACACATCAGCATCACAAAACCAGCTTTCATGAAACCCGTGCTCCTTTCAGGATTTTAGATTATGTACTCTCATTGGATTTGGGAGGCATATTTTCCTTGTTCAAGCGCTCAAATCCGCGTGCTTCAAAAAGTAAGGCGAAGATCGAAGCATAAGTAACCTCTTTGCCGCCGCATACGTCTAATAGGCAGAACGATTTCAACGCTGTCAGGAGGTATTTCCATGGAGATGAAGACAATCGGAATTTGCGTTATCGCTGTTATCGGAGTCGCGGGCCTTGCCCACAGGGCGATGGCGATGGATGAGGCTCTATCGCCACCATCGACATACGTTCTCGTTCAACCCCAATTACAAACCAGCACACCTGAACTTCACATATTGTTCCAGAATGACAAAAGCGGGACATACAAACTGCTTCCTGACACCGCATTGAGCAAAATCCCCATGCTCCTCTCCCGCAAAGCCGACCAGAAACAAGTGACGCTAACGTATCGATGGACCCAGCCTAAGAATAATCGCAACCTCACGATGCTTAATGTAGATCCCAATGTGCATATCAAGTACACTGCTCAGCTCGCTCCCCCCTATTACAGCTATCTCGGAACACCGCCCATGGAAACGGCGCCTGCCATGCGTCACCTGCTCTTTACACCACAGGACCAGGCAAGGACCGAAACATTGCATCCGTTTCTTACCCCGCAGATAGCCGCGAAGGTTCATTTCATACCGCTTAACACGGACTCTTCTGTTCCGGCGCAAGTCCCTCTTGAGCACCCTACAAAATGATTACGACTTACCTCCGCTGGGAACATCACGCCGCAGCGTGATTCCATGTCATTCGGTTTACCACGTTGCCATGCCTGCCGTTGTTGAATTCTGTGCCCGCGCAGGCGGTCACATGGCCGCAGGCCACACAGCCGCGCAATTCATTGCGGCGGGAATGTTGTGGTGGGAATGTTGCGGCGGACATGCCGACAACCGATGACGCTGGGAATGGCGCAATCCATCACGGCGGAAATGGCGCAATCCATCACGGCGGAAATGGCGCAATCCATCACGGCGGAAATGGCGCAATCCATCACGGCGGAAATGGCGCCGTTGGATATGGTGTTGACTCCGGCCGTGCGTTATTCCTGGCAGGAATGGAACCGATAGGCGGCGAATCAAGGGGCGGCGCGTAGAGAAAGCGCGGTCGCCCTTTCGCTTCCATCATGAAATTATCTTCCGACACATTAAAACCCGATGAACCGTTTTCCATCTACGCCAGGCGAAAAGCCGCGCGCCAGGCTACCGCGGACCAATGGAATAAAGCGCACATCCTTTACGGGAACCTTCGGCTCGCCACGGTAGCTCTCCTGGTGGTGTTCGCGTATCTGGTCTTCGGCGCATACGCGCTTTCCCCGGGATGGCTCGCTCTGCCCGCGCTGGTCTTCGTTTTTCTTGCCCGACGACACGATGCGATCCTCCAGCGCCGCCAAGGAGCGGAGCGAGCGGTGCGATATTATGAGCGTGCCCTCCGCCGCCTCCGCGACCAGTGGCAAAAAGACGGCGTCACCGGAAAGCGTTTCCTCAAAGCCGATCATCCGTACGCGTCGGATCTGGATGTTTTCGGGACAGGTTCCCTTTTTCAGCGCCTATGCGTGGCACGCACCGACGCAGGGGAAGCGTGCCTGGCGGACTGGCTGCTGTCCAGCGCCTCTCCGGAGGTCATCCGTGCCCGACAGGCCGCCGTCGACGAACTTCGCTCTCGGGTGGATCTGCGGGAGGACGTGAGCGTCCTTGGCACGGTCATCAGTACAAACCTGGATGCAAAAGCCATTCAGCGCTGGGGAATATCGCCTGCGATCCCGGACCTGGCCCGACTCCGTGGCATGGCAGCGGTTGTCACTCTTCTCAACCTCATCACATTGGGTATCGCTCTATTCGGCCATCGATACAGTTTCCTCGTAGCGACCGTTCTGTTCGGATATGCCACACTTCGGAGCAGACGCCGTGCGCTCGCAATGTCCATCGGTGCGCTGGAAAGGCCGGCTCAAGGCCTGGACCTTTTCGCGAAACTTC
>JBBRKX010000522.1:0-4672 GCA_038231675.1 Chthonomonadales bacterium
ATGTGGAAGAGTGTTACTTCACGTTTTCCTATAGCGTCATTCCCGAAGATTCCTGCACTTACGGCGGCGTGTTCGTCACCGTGATAGAGACCACGGAACGGGTGTTGAGCGAGCGGCGAATCAGCACCTTGAGAGAACTCGCCAGTGGAGCAGCGCAAGCGCGCACCACGGAGCAGGCGTGTAGTCTCATCGAGGCCACCCTGGCTCGGAACAGTCATGATCTGCCGTTTACGCTCCTGTACCTTCTCGAAGAGGGCGGAACACGGGCGCGGCTCATGGGGGGGTCCGGGCTGGCGGAAGGCCAGACGGCAAGCCCGCACGTCCTGGAACTCGATGGTAAAGAGATATGGCCCTTGAGTGCGGTGAAGACCGCCGAGAAGGGTGTGCTTACCACGGGTCTCGAAGAGAGGTGCGGCCGGCTTCCGGGCGGACCATGGCCGGAATCCCCTCAGACAGCCATGGTGCTTCCTATTACCCAGCCAGGGCAGGAACATTTCGCCGCATTTCTCATTGCGGGCATCAGCGCTCGCCTTAAACTGGATGATGCCTACCGGGGTTATCTCGACTTGATCGCAGGCAGTATGGCGAACGTGATCAGTAACGCCCGGGCTTATGAGATGGAACGCAAGCGGGCGGAATCGCTTTCCGAACTGGACCGTGCGAAGACCACATTCTTCAGCAACGTCAGCCACGAGTTTAGAACGCCGCTGACACTCATCCTGGGACAGGTCGAGGATATTCTTGCAAAGCCCGCCGCCGACGTTCTGCCGGAGAATCGGGAAGCACTTGTCGTGGTGCATCGCAATGGTCTCCGGCTTCTCAAACTCGTCAATACGCTTCTGGACTTCTCTCGTATCGAAGCGGGCCGTGTACAGGCGATCTACGAGCCGGCAGATCTCGCCGGTTACACGGTGGAACTTGCCAGCGGTTTTCGTTCGGCGATCGAAAAGGCCGGAATACAATTCCTGGTCCATTGCCCCCCCTCACTCAATCCGTTTATATCGACACGGAAATGTGGGAGAAGATCGTGCTGAATCTTCTCTCGAACGCTTTCAAGTTCACCGAAACGGGAGAAATCGAGGTGAAACTCGAGGCAAAAGAGAGCATCGCTCTGTTGTCTATCCGGGACACGGGAACCGGCATCTCGGAAGAGCAGTTTCCGCATATCTTCGAACGGTTCCATCGCGTCGACGGGGTCCGCGCGAGGACGCAGGAAGGCACGGGAATTGGTCTGGCTCTCGTGCAGGAACTGGTAAAGCTGCAGGGTGGCGAGGTCGCCGTTACGAGTATCCCTGGAAAGGGGAGCACCTTTACCGTCTCCGTGCCCCTGGGGACCGCGCATATTCCCAAAGAGCGCATCCAGAGGAACCGTTTGCTTGCTTCGACGTCGCTGGGGACAAGCCCTTATGTCATCGAGGCGATGCGATGGCTTCCCGAGGAAAAGCCCGCCCTGGCGGAGAATGCGCTGCTTTCCGGCGAAACGAGCGGGCCGGCGGTTTTTCATCGTCCGGGAACGGAGGCGGGGCTTCGGAGCCGCATCGTGCTGGCCGATGACAACGCGGACATGCGCGCGTATGTCTCGCGCCTTCTTAGCCCACACTATGAGGTGATCACGGTCTCGGACGGGAATGCCGCGTTGCAAGCCGTTCACATGCATCACCCCGATCTGGTTTTAAGTGACGTGATGATGCCGGGCCTCAACGGATTTCAGCTTGTTCAGGAACTTCGCGCGGACGCGCGGACGCGCATCCTCCCCATCATCCTGCTATCCGCTCGCGCGGGCGAAGAGGCGCACCTCGAGGGCCTTTCCGCCAGAGCGGATGACTACCTCACCAAGCCCTTCAGCGCCAGGGAACTGCTCGCGCGGGTGGCGTCCCACCTGGAGATGGCACGGGTTAGAAGAGAGGCGGCGTCCGCCATACAGGCAAGTGAAGAACGCTTCCGCGCGACATTCGCATACGCTTCCATGGGGATCTCGCTGGCCGATATGGCAGGCCATTTCGTGCAGGTGAACCCGGCCTTTTGCGCAATTACCGGCTACGCCCAGGAAGCATTGTATGAAACCGATTTTGAGTCGATTACGCATCCCGACGATCTCGATCGTAATCTTGTTCTCATGCAACAAGCGCTTCGGGGAGAGCGGGTGAGTTATATTATCCGGAATCGTTACATCCGGCCCGATGGAGCGCACGTCTGGGTGGAAAACAGCGTTTCGATTTTGAGAGACAACCAGGAAAACCCGGTAAACTTCATCTCTCTGACGGAAGATATTACCGAGCGGATGCAGGCGGAATCAGAGAAAGAGCGTCTCCTTCAGGCGCTTCGAGGCAGCGAGGCCCGGCTGCGGGCAATCATCGACAACACCTCCTCCGTCATCTACATGAAAGATCTCGCGGGACGTTATGTGCTGGTAAATCACGCCTTCGAGAAATTGAACGGCAAGGGGCAGGACGAGGTCCGTGGTAAAACCGATAGCGAACTGTTCCCGCCGCAACTCGCGGCGCCCGTGGTCGCGAACGATAGGCGGGTGCTGGAAACGGGCGAGACCCTCGAAGCCGAGGAGGGCGGCCCCCATGAGGACCGAACCCTGACCTATCTTTCCACCAAGTTCCCTTTGCGCGACGAAGACGGAAATATCTACGCGCTCTGTGGGATATCGACCGACATCACCGAACGCAAACAGCGAGAGGAAGCGATCGTGGCCTTGAACGCTCGCCTGCGACGCTCCATGACAGAGACACATCATCGCGTAAAAAACAATCTGCAGGTGATTTCGGCGATGATTGAAATGCAAGTGCAGGAATACCAGCATGAGAACGTGATTCCCCTGGAACAGGTAAATCAGCTCAAAGCGCATGTGCATACGCTCGCGATCGTGCATGATCTGTTGACGAAGAGCGTCAAGGAAGACGAAGACGCCCAACGGGTTTCCGCCAAAGCGGTTTTGGATCGCCTCCTTCCCATGCTGCAGCGGACGGCGTGGAATAAGGCGGTGCGTTTCTCCATCAAGGAAGCCGCGCTCACCTCAAAGCAATGTATCGCTCTGGCGCTCGTCCTCAATGAACTGGTGACCAATGCGCTCAAGCATGGGAAAAAGGCGGCGGATGTCGTCTTTCGGATCGAGGGAACGCGTGGAACATTGGTGGTATCCGACGATGGACCGGGCTTTCCTACGGGGTTCGACCCCGCGCAAGCGGCAAACATGGGGCTTGACCTGGTGGAGAGTCTGGTTCACACGGATCTCCAGGGGAAGTCTCATTATGAAAACCGGACAGAAGGCGGAGGACGCGTGGTCATCCTGTTCCCTTTGCCGACCTGACAGAATTACGTGATTAATAAGTGGACAGGGATAGCATAGCGCCCTCACCATGACCTCACCATAATGAAATATGGGCGTACGACAGATAATAATCTTGCAGAAATACCGGTCCTATCCACGGCTTCTGTAAGGAGATTATCTTGACGAAATCCAGGGGCTTTACCCTCATTGAACTGCTTGTGGTGATCGCTATCATCGCGATACTGGCCGCCGCTTTGTTTCCTGTCTTCGGTCAGGCGCGGGAGAAGGCGCGACAAGCCTCTTGCGCGAATAATGAGAAACAGATCGTTCTGGGCATGCTCCAGTACACTCAGGACTACGACGAAGCGTATCCCCTCTACTGTTCACCGGGAGATCCGAATGGTCCCTGGGATTACCAGATCTACCCGTACGTCAAAGGGGCGGCGATCTTCAAATGCCCCGACGACCCCTCCCGACCGCGCGACAACCCGGCGATCACATTCGAGTACCCCGCAGTGGCGCCGTATCCCGCGGGCGCGGTGCGCTCCTACGCGATCAATGCCGATTACTATAGCTGGCCGGGGGTAGGGCAGCCAGGCGATGGATCCGGCCCGGCCAAATCCCCTTTCAGCAGCGGGACACCGGGCGTTTCCGCGCCGTCGACGACCGTGCTGTTGAGCGAGCGATTCGAAGATAAGTGCAATGAACTCGGTATTTATTGGTGCCAGGAGGATTACCTCTACGCCACCCCCGCGCACAATGGGGCCGCAATGTTTGCGTTCTGTGACGGGCATATTAAATTGTGTCAGCCGGGCCGAATCAATAGCGATGCCGCAGCGGGCGTGACCACGCCGAGCGGCGAAGGATATTGGGACAAGCGCCAATAACGAAATAGCGGGATATGTAACTGAGGGAGGCGACAAATGTCGCCTCCTTTTTTGTGTCTGAACCGAGGTCAGAACGTACACGGACGCTCTAATATCGGGGCGGGCGATGAAAAGTTGTCGATTCCCTTGACAATCCCCGTTCGGTCATGCCACCATACTTTACTAATTAGATAGATTATATAAACATTTTCGTGAGGGATCCCCGTTCAACCAGGAACGTCGTGGTGAAGACTTGACTGAGGGAGAAAGCGCTTGTGTGACGCCCACGAAACTGCAGGTGTTTTCGCAAGACTATTCCATATGACGGACGAGGAATCTACAGGAGGATGCTGTGAATAAATTGTTAAGAACGCCGTTGACGTTCTCGATGCTTGTATTGTCGGCGGGTACGGTGACCATGGCGAACGCTCAGGACGTCGGCAAGGATGTCCCTTCGGGGCATTGGGCGTACCAGGCGGTGCAGGACCTGGCGAGCAAGGGATTGATCAAAGGCTATCCGCCTGAC
>JBBRKX010000523.1:0-4666 GCA_038231675.1 Chthonomonadales bacterium
CTGCAGACGGTCATCGGCCTGCTGGACGGTCCCGGCGCCGTGAAGGAGCTGGACTATGGAACGTATCTCCTGCTCCAGCCGGAATGGATCAACGCGTATGCGCAGGCGGTCATCCGCACCCTGCGCCAGGAACCCTCGGAGTTGGGATGCCTGCCCCTCCGCAGCATCTCCGAAGGGAAGCTGATTTTTCAGACAGTGGGCCGTGACGGCGGCATCGCGGAAATGCGGCGTCTGCCCGAGCCCGAGGAGCGCGTTGTCTTGCGAGAAATGGAAAGGCAACTGGAGGAGCGCAGCCTCTGTCTGCGGCAGGGAGACAAACTCGTCTTTCCCAGTCACTGCGGGCGCGATCGCCCTGAAATGGTGAAACACCCATCGGTCTTCGTCAGCTACGCCCTGCGGGGCTATCTTGATGACCTCTATGCCACCCTGGTGGTGAAATTGGCCGACAGCGAGGCCTTCAAACTCAAAGAGCTCTGGCGCGACGCCGCCGACTTCGAGACGCTGGCCGGCGACCATCACATGGGCATCAAGCTTGCCCGAGAGTCTGCCGGCAGCGGCAAGATCAGCGTTTACTTTGCGCCGGGTGTAACGCAACAGGAGCAGGTGATCTTCGCCAACTATATCCACGCGCATCTGGAGCGTCACAGCGAAAAAGCGATTCGGCTCCGGCATTATGTCTGCCCGTTTTGTCACACGCCGAAGGGCAACCCGGAAGTGCTTATGGAGAAATTGCTGGCCAGGAGGACAGAGGCCATTGTAGTTTGTGATCACTGCGACAAACCCTTTCCCCTTTGGGACGAATTGGAAAAGCTGTTTGCCAGCGCCACGGTGCGCGCACAGGTAGATGGGTTGCACGCCGAAGACGTTGTCCGGCTCGACTCGCGCCGGAAAGGGAAACTACTGGCGCTTGAGGTGGCGGCCCGCATCAGCAGCGCCAATCAGAAGTGCTTCGAGATACCCGGTACGGAAGACGAAGGCATCGACATGGAGTTGGAGTTCACCGATGACGATGGGCGTGGAACCGGAAAGCGGCTCTATCTGCAACTGAAGTCAGGAAACTCGTATCTGAAAACAAGGAAAACGGACGGCGCAAAGATATTCGAGATCAAGGAGCCGCGCTGGGTGGAGTACTGGCTCAAGCAGGATGCGCCTGTCATGTTGGTGGTCGGCACGTTTCCCAGAGAAGACATACACTTCGCGGGCAGAGACAAGCTGGAGTTCGCCGAGGTGCGCTGGATGGAGATCAGCAGTTACCTCCGACGAGAAAGCGACAACGGAAAGAAACCCGTCACGCAGATTGTCTTCGCCGGGGAACGCCTCGATCTGACAAGCGTGCGCCGCTGGCGAGATAAGATCATGGCGGGCTCGCAGGATTCGAATTAGGGCGCGTTTACCATCAGGAAGATTATGGCTCAGGACAAACAAATGACAACAGAAGAGTTGGATCGGTCATGGTGGTGGGAACGTCGTGCCGACTACAATCAGACCATCGGCGGCGAGGGGGAATCATGAAACCCAGGATCACCGTCATCACTTTGGGAGTCGACGATTTAGACAGGGCGCTGGTCTTTTATCGAGAGGGTCTGGGCCTGCCTACGCAGGGAATTATTGGCGAGGAGTTCGAGCATGGAGCCGTCGTATTCTTCGATCTACAGGCCGGCTTGAAATTGGCGCTTTGGCCGCGCAAAAGTCTTGCCCACGACTCCACGGTTGCGCTCGGGCCGCCAAGCGCGACCGAGTTGTCACTCGGCCATAACGTCGCCTCAAAAGCGGAAGTAGATGCCGTCATGGAACAGGTGCGGATGTGCGGAGCCGTTATTGTCAAACCGGCGCAAGACACCTTTTGGGGCGGTTACGCTGGATATTTTCAAGATCCTGACCAACATCTCTGGGAAGTTGTATGGAATCCACAGATGTTGCCACAGGATTGAGGCGCGCACTTCGGTCGTCTTCGAGCACACTCTGTCGCCTCGGATTCGACTTTTGCGAGGCAGGCATTCGATCTGAAGACCTGCCATCAAGCATATTTTGGAAGGTGCCCAACGAAAAAGAATGGGCACTCGCAGCCGTATGCAAACTCCCCGTCTCCTCCGTCGGTGAGCCATCTAAACCAGATACTGTTCGTCGCTGACCTTTTCCATCCAGACGACAACTTTGCCATCGAGTTGCTCGGCAATGGCGATGTGCGTCATGGCGGTGGTTGGCGTAGCGCCATGCCAATGCTTCTCGCCCGGAGGGAACCAGACCACGTCACCGGGACGGATTTCCTCAATTGGGCCGCCCTCGCGTTGCGCCCATCCACACCCAGCCGTTACGATGAGGGTCTGG
Organism: Chthonomonadales bacterium; assembly: GCA_038231675.1. GTDB lineage: Bacteria > Armatimonadota > Chthonomonadetes > Chthonomonadales > Chthonomonadaceae > JBBRKX01. The sequence continues at coordinate 2,329 of JBBRKX010000523.1, forward strand.
CCCAGAGGATGGGTGTGCCAGGCGGTGCGCGCCCCAGGCTCAAAGGTGACAATCGCGCCGCCGACGCGCGCAGGCTCGTCTGTCTGAAAAGGGGAATCGATCCGCACGGCGCCCGTGAACCATTCCGCCGGTCCCTTCCTCGACGATTGGGCCCCATTCCTCTTGATTTCCATAATATTGCTCCTTTTTAAAATGCGCGGCCAGGGTTGATCCGCTCAGATTTCTTCCTGACCATGGACGCGGGGTATTCCGCTCTTATCGAAGATCACAAGGGTTGTGAGACCTACGCTCGCAAGAATTAAGGCCGCGTACGGTGGCGCCGCCAATGTAAGAACGCCTCCGATGGTGAGTGTTGCGCTGCCAACGAGGGGCAGGCGCGGCGAGACATGAAGCACGGTCCGGAGATACCAACTTTGAGCGAGCAGAAAAAGGACCGGGCCCCCGAAGAGCATCAGGCTAAACGCGGCGGCGCCGGGCCCCTCCAGATTCGCGATAACCATCTTGTTCGCAACCGCCACGGCTATGGGTCCCGACCACTATAGAGGCCCCATCGGTCTGCGTCAGGGTGAGTTTCAGAGCATTGCCTTCGGGGGCAATGGTCGCCTTCGCAGTTCCAATCAGCGCAACAATGCATGATTTCATTGTCAAGTCGAAAAAATCCCTTACAGGAGATTTTCTTCCTCTCCGCGAACCGACCTGCATGAAACGTCTTGCGCACCGACCTTTTCTTTTCAGTCTGATTGCCCTGCTCCTTCTCGTAGGGCTGGCCGTGTGGCCGGTTGTACGCGAGATACGCCAGCAGGCGAAGGACCGCGCCTTGATTGCGGCCGTCAAGCGGAACGATGCCTCTGCCGTAGTGTCGCTGCTGAACGTAGGCGCGAATGCCAATGCAAGGGAGGCGCCGAAGGAGACGCGTCCCGTCTGGCGCAGGTGGTGGGACATGCTACGGGGCCGGCATCCGAAGCAGGAAAACGGGGCTCCGACGGCACTTATGGTGGCCTTCACGGAGCTTACGGTGAATGACCGACTGCCCAGCATACCCCCTGGCCTTGATAGCCACATTGTTCAGGCCCTGCTGGAACATGGCGCGAATCCGAATGTCGTGGATAGAGATGGATGCGGGCCGCTGTCGTATGCACTGGGGCCTGATAACACGGACGCCGCCTTGTTGCTCATCCAATATGGCGCACAGCTTGAGATTACGCGGCGGGGTCAACCGGGATCATTGTTGGTCTGGGCGATTGCCTATAATGCCGAGGCGCGTCTTCTCCAGAAGATGTTGGATAGAGGCGTGGACATCGATGCTCTGGAGCCTCAGGACAACATGACCGCGTTGATTGTCGCCACCGATATTGCGGACGTATCTAAAATTCGGTTTTTGCTAGCCCACCATGCCAACGTGGCAATCAAAGATCGAATGGGACACACAGCCCTCTACCATGCCATGCACATCGCGCGTAAAAATCCGTCTCATCCTCATGCAATACCAGACATCATCCGAACGTTACTGGAGGCAGGAGCCCGCTGAGCCAAAAAAGTGCCGTACACGCTTCGGGAGGAGTTAGTAACCGGAGAAATGGCGCTGCCGGTCCCAAATCGTCGCCTGACATCGAAACGCGTCCCAGACGTTTGCATGCACTCCGGGACGCGTTTGATTCGGCGCGTAGCATATTCCGTTCAGCCTGCTGCCCGAAGTTTCAATTCCACGCTGGTCCGATTAAAAGACGTCAACATTCATGTTTACCGCGATAAGTCGGGTAAAGTTTCAATTCCACGCTGGTCCGATTAAAAGTTTGTCGGGATCAATTAGCGTTTCTAAATCCCCTTCCACGTTTCAATTCCACGCTGGTCCGATTAAAAGTCCTGCTCTGCCGTAGATGCCCCTCCGATTAAGAAATCGGTTTCAATTCCACGCTGGTCCGATTAAAAGCCTGGCGCGGTTGTTCCGGGTTCCACTACACAGGAGAGTTTCAATTCCACGCTGGTCCGATTAAAAGTTTCCAGTGAGGAGTCGTTCGATGCGTATAACCCTCATAGGTTTCAATTCCACGCTGGTCCGATTAAAAGTTCAGGGTATGCAGGTCTGCCAGATTGCTCCTTTACTCCGTTTCAATTCCACGCTGGTCCGATTAAAAGTAAACGAATTGGACGGATGCCGCAACCAGGGAATCCGTTTCAATTCCACGCTGGTCCGATTAAAAGGCGGCGCGATGTGTTCTACATGACGATTCTCTATTCCAGTTTCAATTCCACGCTGGTCCGATTAAAAGGCGGCGCGATGTGTTCTACATGACGATTCTCTATTCCAGTTTCAATTCCACGCTGGTCCGATTAAAAG
>JBBRKX010000524.1:0-4657 GCA_038231675.1 Chthonomonadales bacterium
ACGGGCAACGCTTTCAGTTGGGTCATGTTGATGCTGGCCAAATTTGTAGTCCGTTTTGCACATTGTAAGAAATAGCGTTTTGTATCCCTTGTCTGGAGGTATGCCGCAAAATATTCTGGTAGAATCAACGAGCGGTTAACTCGCACCCGGAAAATATGATTTTGATGAATGCAGTCCGCAACTTGGCCGTGCCACATCGCGCCACGTCCGAGTTTATCATAATCTCCGCCCTCGGTTAGAAGGACATCGCCAGCGTGCAAACGATACAATTGCAAATCTGAGGGAAGGGCTTCAACCTTCTTAATCTCAGTAAGGTCAAGAAAGCCGTCTTGAACGTTCGCGACACGTATGTAAGGCAAAAAAATCGTCTTACTGTCGCCAAATTTCCTTCCCTTGGTTACTCCTGAAACTACTTCAGAACAGGAAGACAACGGCAAAACCTCATTTTCATTTTCGCCGAACATTTCGAGAAAGACCGACTGCAACAGCATATCGAGCTTGGCAATGGCTTCGCGGCGTTTGCGGCGCAGGGCATCGGCTTCGTCGAGGAGCGCGGCAATGCGTTTTTGTTCGGCAAGCGGCGGAAGGGGCATTGTAAGTTCCGAAAACTTGCTTTTGTTGACAATTGGCAGCGTAGTAGCCGGAGCCATATTCACCAATATCGGCTTTATCGTTCGGCAATAATGATAACCATATAGCGGGTACACTTTCCTATGGTCGAACACAATCGCATTAATTTGTTGGTTTGTCGTTAACGGGACACCCGACATCCCGACTTTACCTAATGATCCGATGCATGAGACTAATACCGCTCCTGTAGGTAGTAGACGAGAGTATGCAATTCCAGTTGCCGATATTGTTGTCTCGGTGCTGCAAATTGGCTTCCCAGTATCCAAATGCCCTGGCGTCACAAATGGCACTTGACCACCATAAGTTGGATGCATCACTCATTGGCGGGGTTGAGCCGGTGATAATTGTGGCTACGTCCTTGAACGCTACTCTATGCCACGTCATTCGTTCGCCTCGTTAGTTTCTTTGGTTTCTGCCGTCCAGCCCGCCTCGGTCTGTTCGATCCTTGGCCTTATGAATTTGTCCGAAAGCCTGCCGGACAATGGGCGCCTTGCATCGGCGGAATGGAATTCCTCCGCTGGGGGCGCTGCGCGCCGAGCGACCTTCGGGCGCTAAAGACAATGCGTCGTCCTTCGGACGAAATACATGGATGCGGCTCCCATCGGACGCAAGAAATCAGGCCGCATCGACGATGCGAAGACGGTTTGGGAGGCATCGCCGTTCAGGGCGTTGACGGCGGATCGTCCACATCGATTTCGGCACAGGCCGTTTCCCAATTGGGGCAGACAGAACCATCGGCGTGATGCTGTTTTTGGCCGTTTATGTAAGCCACAACCGTGGCGACATGGTCGGGCGAAACGGCAAAGGCCCCATAGTGCGCTTGCCATCCGAAAAATTCCCCGTCTCGCAGTTCCTGCGTAATGAAACGGGACGTGCTGCCCTTGACACGCTTCATGAAGTCGGCGAAGGAGAGCGTATTTGCGAAATTCACCAGAAGGTGCACATGGTCGGCCATGCCCCCTATTGCCAGTGGATCACAGTGCAATTCGGTGCAAATCGTTTCAATGAACCGCCAGAGCCGCCTTTCGCCCTGCGACGGAATCAACGGCAAACGATCCTGTGTCGTCCAGACAAAATGGATCGGAACCCGAATCATGTTGGATTGCCGTCGCATCGCTTCTCCCAGTCAAACACGCGCACCCGGAGTCGTCGTGCACAATTACACTGCGTCCGCAGGACGCAAACCACTTTTCGTCCGAAGGACGATCGGCGCGCAGCGCCCCCAGCGGAGGAATTCCATTCCGCCGAATCTATAATTGCGCCAAATGAGGATCCCCGTTCTCCGAAATTTGTGCCGCCGATGGAGCTCAACCATTCCACCGGGCAGGCAACACATCCTTTATGCGCCCATCCCCTGCCCTCTTAGCATGGCGCGCAAGCGCTCAAGCCCTTCCTGAATGTCGCATTCGAGTGCGGACAGTTCGTCGAGGATCTTTTCCGGCGGGTCGTACTCCAGCGTTTCCTGAACGACTTCGCGGTAGCGGTTCAGGCTCAGGTCATAGTCTTTGGCGGCGATGTCTGCTTTCGGCACCAGGAACGACTGTTCGGTGCGCGCTCGAGTCTCCTCATTGGGCAGGTTTTGCCAGCGTGCGAGGATGTCGGGGAGATTGTTGTTCTCGTGCTTCTTCTCATCCAGCGGCGTGCGCTTGTCGTCCAGCGAAAAGCCGTCCGCCTGCATGTTGTAGAACCAGACGTTGTCCGTGCCGCCCGAATTCGTTTTCGTGAAGAGGAGGATCGCGGTCGAAACGCCCGCATACGGCTTGAACACACCGGAGGGCATGGAGATAACCGCATCCAGTTTCTGGTCTTCCACAAGGATACGCCGCAGCGCCTTGTGCGCCGTGGAAGATCCAAACACAACGCCGTCGGGAACGATGATCGCGGCCCGCCCGCCTGGTTTCAAGAGCCGGAGAAAGAGCGCTAGAAACAGCAGTTCCGTCTTTTTGGTCTTGACGATCTTCAGCAGATCTTTTGCGCAGCTTTCGTAATCCAGCGACCCGGCAAACGGCGGATTGGCAAGCACCAGCGTGTACGCTTCGTCATCGCCCGCGTGCGCTTCCGCCAGCGAATCCTTGTAGCGGATATTCGGGTTTTCCACCCCGTGCAGCGCCATGTTCATGCTGCCGATTCGGAGCATCGTGTTATCGAAGTCAAAGCCGTTGAAAAGCGTTTCGTTGAAATGATGGAGGCGGGCGGTGTCCGTAAAGATTTCCGGGTGCGTTTCCCGCAGACACTCCCCTGCCGCAACAAGGAAGCCGGCCGTCCCGCAGGCCGGATCGCAGACGATATCGTCCGGGCGCGGCGCGGTCATTTCCACCATCAGGCGGATGATATGGCGCGGGGTCCGAAACTGCCCGTTTTGCCCCGCGCTCGCGATCTTCCCCAGCATGTACTCATACACGTCGCCCTTGGTGTCGCGGTCCTCCATCGGCACTCGGTCGAGCATGTCCACGACTTTCGCGAGGAGCACGGGGGTTGGCACGGTGAAACGCGCGTCCTTCATATGGCGCGCATAGGTGGAGTCTTCCCGATCCGCCTGCAGATTACGAATGAAGGGAAACACGCTTTCGCTGACGACCTCATACATGGCCCGCGCGTCGCAATGCTTGAAGCGACTCCAGCGCAGGTCTTCGTAGGGCACGCCTTTGTCGTTCTTGCCTTCCGGGAAAACGCGCCCTTCGAGCGGGCGATCCAGCCGGTTCGCTTTCTTCTCCTGCCCGGTATGCAGGTCATCCAGGCGTTTGATGAAGAGAAGATACGTGATCTGCTCCATCACTTCAAGCGGGTTCGCGACGCCGCCCGACCAGAACGCGTCCCAAATGCGGTCAACTTGACTCTTTAATTCCCCTGTAATCATGCTCTCACTGTTCGCCATCAAAGTGCAAGAATCATTTGTCAACAATCTATTTATACTAGATGTGTTGTATAATGTGTTTACCCGTTTACTCCACGCTCTCGTATGTCCAGCGGCAATTTATGTAACGCCTCCCGCGACGATAACGGCTTGTTCTATCGAATAAGCGTGCCCCCTTCGCAAGTAAAGGATCTTCATTATCAAACGATTTTGCAGTCTGTTTTCCGTCCTGCTTTCAATGGCGGCGCTGGGAATGGTGGCAATCCCTGCCACCACCGTAGGGTAGCACCTCGCTTTTCACATCGGCGCGGCCCAGGACAGACAGTTCCGTACTCCCCGTGCCGTAGCCGTCTCCCCTTCCGGTAATATCGTAGTCGCCGACACGGATAATGACCGTATACAGATCTTTGACAGTCATGGAAACTTCCTGCGCAAGTTCGGCTACTCTGGCAATGAAGACGGCCAACTGAACACTCCCTACGGTTTAGCGGTTGACGCCACAGGCAGAATCGTCGTTGTGGATACTGGCAATAACCGCGTCGAAGTATATGCCCCGATCCGTTTTGATTTCAGAGGGGACGGCTTTGCCGACCTTCTCTTCCAGAACGTCAAAACCGGCGATGTGCTTTACGCCCTCTTGAACGGGACCACACCACTTAGTTATGGCGTGCTCTTTAAGGGTATCTCCTTATGCTTAGTGGGAGACATCCGTTGAGAAGGGATGTCTCCCAGCACTGCTATGTGTAACGTTTACTTACCAAAAATTGTCATGAATTGAGTCTATTGGCGTCTGTAATCCAAATTTGCGAGGATTTGGGTAAGAAACTTGTGTACAATGTTGTGAATGACCGATCTGTACAACCCCCCCAGTACCAGCGGTTATCTGAGTGTATCGTCCACTGCCGTATCTGTCAGGTACGCCGTAATACTTCAAGGGAGTTGTGGATCATGAACGACTTTTCAGGGCGTCTTCGTAATCGGTTCCTTCTCTCCTCTTTTATGCTTGCCGGCGTGCTCCTTGCATCGGGCGCGCAAGCACTTACCTACTTCATTAACGACCTGGGCGCGCTCCCTGGAGGAAATAAAAGTCAGGGCCTTGGCATCAACGCGAGCGGCCAGGCAACGGGACAGGCCGATATAAGCAGCGGCAAATTCCATGCCTTTCGTACGACT
>JBBRKX010000525.1:0-4656 GCA_038231675.1 Chthonomonadales bacterium
CGGCGCGGAAGCGATGCGTCGTATGCCGCTGCACCGGCGGTCGGAGATCCTGGCGAACACCGCGATAAAGCTTTCCGAGGATAAAGAGGCGCTTGCCAGGTTGATCGTGGCGGAGGCCGGAAAGACGATCCGTGAGTCGCGGGCGGAGGTGGACCGAGCCGCCATGATATTTCAGTTGGCGGCGGAAGAGGGCCGGCGACTGCATGGAGAGACGGTTCCTTTCGACGGCCTGGCGAACGGGGAAGGCAGAAGCGGCTACTGGCTACGGGAACCGGTTGGGATCGTCGGCGCGATCACCCCCTGGAATGTACCGTTAGCGTTGAGCGCGCACAAAATCGCACCCGCGCTGGCTGCGGGAAATGCGGTGATTCATAAACCCGCCGAGCAGACGCCCTTTTCGGCTATTCGCCTTGCGGAAATCGTTCATGCGGCCGGTGCGCCTGAGAACGCGCTTCAAGTGGTCACCGGTTTTGGCGAAGAGGCGGGTGACGCCCTCGTCCGTCATCCCGATGTCGCGTTCGTCTCCTTTACGGGCAGTCGCGCGGTGGGCGTGAAATTGCCCGGGAGAGCGGGCTTTAAGCGCGTTGCCCTTGAACTGGGAGGCAACAGCCCCGTGATCGTGACGCCGACCGCAAATCTGCGCGAGGCGGCGGAAGCTATCGTCCGGGGCGGATTTGCTGTTGCCGGACAGCTCTGTATCTCGGTGCAACGCATTCTCGTGCATGAGTCTGTTAAGGACGCTCTTGCGGATCTGCTGAAGCCCGCGATATCCGCGCTTCGACTTGGCGATCCCAGTGAGGAAACGACGGATGTAGGTCCGTTGATCGACGTCGAGGCATGCGATCGGGTGGATCACGCGGTGCGCGAGGCGGTGTCTGAAGGCGCTTCGGTGCTGGTGGGCGGGGAACGCGAGGGAAGAGCGGGGTTTCAACCCACGCTATTTGATGACGTGCCCGCCGATTCGCGGCTCGCCATGGAGGAGGCATTCGCGCCTCTGGTCATTTTGATCTCTTACCGAACGCTCGAAGAAGCGATAGCGATCGCCAACGCGACCCCCTACGGATTGAATGCCGGAATCTATACCAATGATCTACGCGAAGCATTGATTGCCGCGCGTGAGATCGTCGCGGGGTCGGTGATGATCAACGACGTGCCCACGTATCGTTCGGACAACATGCCCTATGGGGGTAGAAAACAGAGCGGACTAGGACGGGAAGGCGTACGGTTCGCCCTGGAAGAGATGACCGATTTAAAGCTGATCTGTTTTCGTGGATAAGCTTGCTGGATTGCAAATCGATCATGAGGAAGTATACCGCTATTTCGGATGGCCATGAAGTAGGGGATAAGGCGTCTGGTCGGCATCCTCTACCCCGAGCAAACGGTAGACCGCTTCCCGGACCAGATGTTCGCATTCCGGCGCATAAGACCGCGTGCCGTAATATCGGTGGGCCTCCTCCACTTCGTAGCCTCCCACCGCGCATTCCGCTCCGGTCGGTAGGTAGCCGTGGCAGCCGTTTGCATAGCTCAGCGAAAACACGGGAGAGGAAGACTGCAGGGAAAAATCCGTTTGATATTGCACGAACATCTCCGCGGGAAAGCCCAGAATGTGTATCCCGCCAAGCGTCAAACGCTGAATGCGGAAAGGACGGCTGGCATTCTCGGAAGTACGCGAGCCGTCTGTTATTCCACTGCCGGCTTCCGGGGATCGAAGGGGCAGATCTATCGTTACCTCCGCCGTGGTGAGAGAGTCGTCCAGTCTGCCGTGCGCGTTCCATCGCGCCGTATGGGCGGCGTCCGCGACCAATCTGCCGTTTTCAAGCATGTCGGTCCAGCCGTTTCTCCCCACGGGATCGATGTCCCCACAACATCCCAGCAGACAGAAGGCAAGCGCGGTTTCCTCCACGCCCGAGTCATTTGCCTCGCTCCGAAATCGAGAACGAAGATGCGTGACTGCGGCGCCGGGCCAGTCCGCAGACAGCAGCCTATTATCGGCCTGCAGCGTGGTGGGATGGCAGGCATGCGAGAAGAGCTGCGCGAACATACGCCCGTCGCTTCCATTGACACAAAGCGCCTGAACGATCGGGGCCACGGGACCGGCGATATCCGCGCCGCTCACCGCTTTGCCCTGACGATCGAGGCGGCGACGGTTTACGCCAATCTGCACCGAACTCTCCCCATAGGTCAGGTGCGCGGGACGCATGCGGTCGAACGCCTGGCGCGCGACGCACGTGAGTTTGCGCACAAGAATGCGCACATAGTCTTGGTCTCGCTCGCCCGCGCCCGTGAACGACTTGACGTAGGGACCAGAATGGGTGTGGGTGCAATGGATAAGGACGGCAGCGACAGACGTGTCCAGTTGCGCGGCGATCGCGAACCGAGCCAACTCGACCAGATCATCGTCCAGGGCAATCAGATCCGCCACGATAATAACGAGACGGTCATGCCCATTATCGATTGTCAATGCCCGTGCGAAAAGATCGTCATGTGTGCCGATAGCGGGGCCCGTGCGCGCCGCGTAGCCCGCCATCCAGACATCCGGAGGCGGGGTGATATTGGTCTCGGAAACCCCGGCGAAGAGCGACATGCGATCAACCTCTTAAGCGGTCGTGGAACGTAAGACGTATTGTAGCCCAATTCTCCGCCTGAAGCAAGGAGCGCGAACATGTTATCGGTCGATCAAGCCCTCGCTATTATTCTCGATCGAACGCCCGTTTTAGCGGGCTCGAATAATGTCGGTCTCCTGATGAGCCTGGGACGCATCCTCGCAGAAGATATCCGAGCAGACATCGCTATCCCCCCGTTCGACAACTCCGCAGTCGATGGTTATGCGGTGCGGGCGGAAGAGACGGCGGGGGCGGGGCCGGATTCTCCGGTTTCCCTTCCCACCGCGCCCGAGATCCCTGCCGGCTCAGATCTGCCCGGCCCGCTTCTTCCGGGGACCGCCGCGCGAATCATGACTGGCGCTCCCGTGCCGCCCGGAGCGGACGCGATCGTTATGGTCGAAGATATAACTCGAGACCTTCCGGGCTTTGTTCAGATTCGAGCCGAGGCGCGTTCGAGCGATTATATCCGATACGCCGGTGAAGACGTGAAGCCGGAGGATCTCGTGCTGGCTTCCGGCGTGCGGATACGTGCAGCGGAGATCGGCATGCTGGCCACCATGGGCCGCACCCATGTACTCACGGTGCGCAGGCCCCGTGTCGGGATCCTTTCCACCGGAGATGAGGTCGTGGACGTGGACGAGGGCGTGCCACCCCCGCCTGGAAAAATTCGGAACAGCAACCAGTGGGCTCTGGCCGCCATGGTGCGGGAAGCAGGCGCGGTAGTGGAGGCCAGGATTCACGTTCGAGACGATCTGTTCGCAACCGAGAAAGCGCTTTCCGCATGGGCCTTCGCGGATAATCCTGTCGATGTGATCGTTTCTGCGGGAGGCGTTTCGGTGGGAGATCATGATTACGTAAAGCCTGCTCTGGAAAAGCTGGGAACGATGGAACTTTGGAAGGTGGCTATGAAACCGGGCAAGCCTCTTGCCTTCGGAACGATCGGGTCCACGCTCTTTTTCGGACTGCCGGGCAATCCCGTATCTGCAATGGTGACTTTTGAACTCTTTGTTCGCCCCGCTCTGTTAAAGCTGGCAGGATTCCTAAGCGAGGATGTGGCTCGTTCCCGCGTGCGGGCGGAGCTTACCGAGACCATTCGGCATGTGCGGGGGCGTCGTGAATTCGTGCGCGCACGCACGATTACGACTGGCGGAAGATATGTGACGAGCGCGACAGGCGCACAGGGCTCCGGCCTCCTTCACTCCATGACACGCGCCAACTCGTTTATGATCGTTCCAGAGGAGGCAGGTGACTTGCATGCGGGAGATTCCGTCGAAGTGATGCTGCTCACCTAGAAAAGTGCAAAGAGCCGGCTCGCTTGAGTCGACTCTTCATTTCGCCTTGAAGTGCGATCGATTCGGTGGAATCCTATTTTAGAAACAGCAATATATTCCCATTGCCGGATCGCATGCAGGCAGTCAGACGCACAATATCGTCAGTCCCGGCGCGATGGCAACGCTTACGACTTTGCTTGTTTCCGTTCGGTCATCTGGCTCCAACGGTTACGAACTCGCGTATAACAGGCGACGCGCCCATCCAGGCTTGCCGGCAAGATATCTTCATCATCCAATCGGACCTCGCGATGGCCGCCAATTTCGCGATACAGTCCCGGCGTGACCCGTTCGCCTGCCAGGAACAATTCCTCACCAAATGTCTCGTGCTCAGATTGTTGCCACATGGTCCTAGTCCTTCCGGGGAAATTGTCTGACTCGACCGCAACACGGCGATCGAATCTCAGCGGACGTACTGGCGTCCTTGCCAACATTACCTGGTGCTCACCTGCGAGCCAAAGGAAATTTGGGATAGCCTGACTGCGCCATCCGATGCGATGAGAGTGCGATCACCCGATGATCCGAGGATTCGCAAAAGCGGTTGTTTTCCTATCCCGAAATAGATCCATGGTCCTGGATGGCGTTTCACATAGGCACAGCATGCCAATGTCCGGGTGTCCTGCTTGTAGGATAGAAAAAGGGTTCACTGATTGTGACAGAGAGTGGAGGACAACGTACCCTCTGCATACACCATATATAATGGAGTATACAGGCGCTCTGTCGAC
>JBBRKX010000526.1:0-4639 GCA_038231675.1 Chthonomonadales bacterium
AGCAGATCCGCGATCGCCTGCATCACTCCGGTCGTAATCTCTTCACGGCTCGATCCTTTTCCGAATACCAGCGGTTTCCCAAATATGATGGTCAGCGGGGTGCGTCGTAGGGAACCGCGACCGGCGGGCAGCATCTCGTAGGTGCCCATGATCGCGCAGGGAATGATCGGCGCGCCGCTTTTCTGCGTGAGCAGCGCGATGCCCGCCTGTGCCGGAAGGAGGAGACCATCTTTCGTGCGGGTGCCTTCCGGGAAAATAGCGACGCCTTCTCCTTGCGCAAGGAATTCCAGTGCGCGTCGCAAGGCCGCGCGATCCGCGGTGCCACGCTTCACCGGAAAGACTTTGATGCAGTCGAGCAGATATCCGACCACGCGGTTCTTCCACAGATCATCCCGTGCGATGCCCCAGCCCGTGCGATGTCCGAACGTGGCTGCCCAGATCAGCAGGGGATCCAGATAACTGGCATGGTTCGCCGCGAGGAGCAGGCTTCCCGAACGGGGAACGTTCGCCAGTCCGACGATCTTCCATCGCCCGTAAAGCCGAAAGAAAACGCGCGCGAATCGGGCGAGGAGATAGTTCAGGATTTTTTGTTCGAGGCGACGCCGGATAGGTCGGGATGGCTCTTGCGACATTACGTTTCCATCGACAATCGGGGTTGAAGGCGGTTTAGTCGGCCTTACCGCGACAGAGTGTGAGAATACGATCGACAACGGCGTCGATCGATAGGCCGTCCGTGTTCAGGATGGTGCTGTCGGACGCCGGCTTTAACGGTGAATCGGCGCGTTCGCTATCCCTTTGATCGCGTTCGCGCTGCTCTTCGAGGATGCGATCGTATTCTACCTCAAGTCCTTTGTCGTGCATTTCGTTGAATCGACGCCGCGCTCGCTCCTCGGAACTTGCGGTGAGGACGATCTTCACGTCCGCGTCGGGGAACACAACGGTGCCGATGTCCCGACCCTCGAGGACTACTCCTCGATCGTCGCCGCCCGCGATTTTGCGCTGGTGTTCCACGATGATGCGTCGTACGGGCGGAAAGGCGGAGATCGCCGAGGTGAGGCTGGAGATTGCGGGAGCGCGAATGGCATCCGTCACGTCCTCATCGAACAAATATACCCGTTGCCCGCCTTCCGAAGTCAGGCGGGAAAAGCGGATTTTTATCCCATCAGCGAGTTGCGTCAGGGCTTCCACGTCCTCCGATGAGACCTTTTTCTTCACGGCCTCAAGCGCTACGGAACGATACATCGCTCCTGTATCCAGATAGGTCAGGCTGAGCGCGCCCGCGACTTTTCTGGCCACGGTGCTTTTCCCCGCTCCAGCCGGGCCATCGATTGCGACGATAAAAGGCATACGTTTCCCCTCACATACGCCGCAAATATTGATCTCGGAACGTTAAAATTCCTGCTCGACTTCCGAGTTCTCGCGTAGAATTGCCTCTCTATCGTACAGCCCTTTTTGTAATTTTCGCGTGGATCCAGCAATGAGCATGGCGAAACACCCGTCAGTCGTGGTAAAATTTATGTGTCCTCATACTGAACCTGTAATATGCAACGCCTTATCAGGAGTATTTGATCATGGCTCCCATTTTGACGTCTTCTCAACGTGCGGCAAGCGCTCTGCGACGTGCCGAACGTGCCCTGCGTAACTGGCAAGACGATCCGGACAGCCCGCGCAAGGATGTCGATCGCATGCTGTCTGTAATCGGTGATCTACGCGTATGGGTGCAGGGGCATGTGCTGGCGGACATCGATCGCCTGGCGGATGCACCAAAAGAACGACGCTCCCCTTCTACAAGAGACGCTTCTCCCAAGCATGATTCGTTCTGAATCGTTCCTATTGATCTTAGAATCGAATTGCGTATGGGACACGGACTACCGTGTCCTTTTTCATTGCCGCCCCTCGGAAAGCTGGATGCCAAAAAAAGTCGAAACCGGGCCCTTTTCCCTCCCTGCTACTGACTGCTCTGGGACTTGTGCCAGATCAGCGGGTTGATTTTGTCGTTGTCGAGGGTATCGCCGACTTTGAGGGAGTTGAAATAGTCCAGCGGAAGGATGTTGCGGACGCCATTGAACGTCGAGCCATCGGGCATATAGGCGCATGTCATGGCGCGGCGTGGTTTGTTCGTCATGTTCGCCCCGGCGCCATGCGCTACCAGCCCATTGTGAAAGACGGCCGAGCCGGCGGGGCAGGGGCAGGCGATGGGAGCGATCTTGCGCCACTCGGGATAGATCTTGAACAGATCGTCCAGATTTTGCCCGATCCCGGAATTTTCGTAGGTCGCCGTTTTGTGGGAGCCCGGCACGTACCACATACATCCATTTCCCAGCGTCGAATCATCGAGAGCGATCCAGATCGAAAGCGAGTCCCGCGACGAGAACGACCAGTAGGGGTTGTCGAGATGCCAGCCGGTGGGGTTGCCGTAGGGCGGCTTGAAGAGGGCCTGATCGTGCCAGATCCGGATGCCGTCGACCCCGGCGAGCGTCGCGGCCATCTTCCCCAGGCGTGGGTCGTGCATCAGTTTATGCATGCCTGGATGCGTTTCCGCGAGCTTGAGACATTGGGTGAAGACTTTTGCGTAGTACGCGCCGGGATCTCCCTGATTTGTCAGCGTATCCAGGAGGTTCGTGCCTTCCGCCGGTTTCACCGAGGCGCTCAAGCGTTGGTCGACCGCTTCCTGCGCGCAATGACGCCACTCCTCTAGCTCCGATGCATCGAGCCAATTCTCGATCACTACAAAACCGCTGTCCTGAAAATAAGCGACCTGTTCCGCGCTCAATTGATCCTTCATAACGACTTCTCCTCAATGTGCCGCACAACTGCTGAGTTAAAATTTTATCGCCGACCACGCTAAGCAATGATACGCCAGGCTAGACACGGAGTGCCACGTTCCCCGATGAAGAAACCGATTTCATCGCGTACGGGGTCGATGACCAGGGCGATCTGCCAATCGTGCGAAAAGACGTCCGCCTGAGTGTTTTTGTCCGTTTGGGAAAGGAACACGCCGGCATCGGGGTGGGAATGATAGGAGCCTACCACAGTCCACGCCGCGTTCATGCCCTCGATACGTGGCGTGATGGCCTGCCAGGAGGCGGACGTGTATTCGAAATGCGTGGAGGTCCCATGCCCGTTCAACGCCGGGAAAGCCTCTTCGACGAGCACGAAAAAGGATCCCATCGCCGCATCCCGAAATACCTGTCCGGCGAGCAATCCGCCCTGTTCAATGGAACGGTCGCTTCGAAGGTGAGCTTGAACCCCATCAAACGCTCCTCTACGCATAAAAATGTAGGGCTGATCCCGTTTCCATTCGATCGGCTGGTCCAGTCGCAGGGAAGCGACCCACTCCCTCCCGTTTACCGCGCCGGGCCGATAGACATCGTCACAATCATCCCAGACGATCTCGGGCTCGGAAAGTGGGGCGGGAGCGGATGGGACCGAGCGCGCACGCGCTTCCAGAACGGACGCACGAAAATGCGCTTCCTCTGCAGAGGTGAGAGGATCGTTTGCCGCCTTCCATTCAGGCTCGTTGGATTTCTCCTCTGGCTGCTTACGAAACCGAAACACGCGTCCTCTCCTTTACAAATCCGTCCATTCCAAGACCCAGTCATCGTCGGGCAACTTGTCGTTTCCGGTGGTCTCTCGGAAGATCCCGAGCCCGCTCGCCAGCTCCTCGTCCGCCGTTCGCGGCGGATCGTTATGAAAGGTGCGGTCATCGGTGGGAAACAACAGGAGATTCTTTCGCGCCCAATCGATAGCCTCCTCGTTCGCGGGATCGCGCACATTGAAGAACTCTTTTTGGAATTGGAGGAGCCCACCAAGCCGGAGTGCGAATTCGTCCAGGTATTCGCTCGTCTCCCAATCGCCCATGCAGACCACCAGGTTCTTATAGACATGAGGATGGTAGATCGGTGTCAGCATCCGTACTACGGGCGGGGCGAAAGGCGCCGGATACTTAGCGGGCAGCTTGATCTCCACCCGGTGGACATCGCGATAGATCGGCCTTCCCTGCACAAGCGCTTCGACACTGCGGCATCGATAAACAAGGATATATTCGTCCGGGGGATTGCCTTTCGACGAGGCGATGCTCAGCGTGCCGCCACTATTGCCTGTGAGGCGAACGAGGTTTTCATAGTCCGAGCGTAACCGGAGATCCCGGGCGTTTACCATCCGTCAACCTTTGCCGTGGGTGGGGAACGGCTGCAGCATCAGCACGTCTCCATTGTTTACGCGCTCCGTGGTCAGCATATCGTTCGCCAGGAGACTCGTATGTGCGGTGACATTATAAACCTGATAGTCGACGCGCGATGAAAGCACCCAGCGTTTCGTGCTCGCTTTAATGATGTCCTTTACGCTCATGGAGCGTGGGACGGTAACCTGGGCTTTGCGTGTTCGGTCCGCCGTTTGCAGTACAATGGTAACCGAGCCTCCAGTCATTTTTAGCCTCCCTTTCCAAAACGGTATTCGGACAATTGCACGAAACGCCGTTGCTCCGCGTCTCGTATCGCAATCGCCTGATAGTCGGCTATGCCCAGGTCCGCAAGCGGCCGATCCGCATACGGGGCATCCGCCGTAAGCCAGGAAATAGTGTGCGGCTGTCTACTCTCGGCGCCGCATTGCGGACAGTGTATCAGACTCTCCTTACTGG
>JBBRKX010000527.1:0-4634 GCA_038231675.1 Chthonomonadales bacterium
GGTAGGGGCGGCAACCGTCATGAAAGGAATCGGTTACCCGATCCTTCAGAAGGGAAACATGCTCGAACTTCCGGGGGTCACCCTCGAAGTGGCGGAAGTGTGCAGCGGATTTCGCAAGCTCTTCGCACTGGTCGCTTTTGCTTCCCTGTACGGTTACCTGTTCAACGTGAGTCCTGGACGTAGACTCTTGCTGTTGATGAGCGCGATACCCATTGCGATCATCGCGAATATCCTTCGGATCTGTGGGCTTGTCGCGGTGACGTCTGCGGGGGGCCTGTCGGCGCTCCATCTGGCGCATGATGGCGCGGAGCTCTGCGTCGTGGCGCTTGCCTATATGACATTTGCTCTGTTAGGAAAAGGAATAGGATGCAAAACAATCCGGTATGCCTAGGAATTGGACTGCTGATGTTGGGCGCGGCCTTATCCGCTAACCGACTTGCGCCGCGCCTTGAGATGGCGCATCCCCATCTGCTGCCCGTGGCGTCATTTCCGCGCGCTATAGGAAATTGGCGCGTATCCCAGGATACACCGGTCGATCCTGAGATACAGGCCAAGTTATCCACCGCGAAGATCGTCGACCGAGTGTATACGGATGCCGGCGGAAGGTCCGTGGAGCTACTTTTGTTGACCGCCACGGACTATAAGGATTTTCACGATCCGAACCTCTGCTTCCCAAGCCAGGGCTTCGACTTGAAAGATCGCCGGAGCTTTACTCTTTGCGGCCAGCCGGTCAACTCGATGCTCGCGGCGCGGGCGGACGAAAAATATCGGGTTATTTATTGGCTGAACGGCCACTATATGACCGATTTCCCGCACAGCAATGGGTTGAAGAAAATTCTGGCCATCCGGAAATTGATCACCAAGGAGGATGGCTCCTCTCTCTTCGTACGACTGCTTACGACGGACGGCCCGGGCAGTGAACAGACTCTGAAAGAGTTCGGAACCCTGATTCAGGCGAGTGTTCAAAGCCTGGATCCCAGCACGCGACACGGCTGACACGATGGGTTTTCATTCCCATTCAACAGTAAGGACCATGGATGAGCGGAACAGACAGTGACAACGTGAAATCAAAGGCGGTCGCCGGAATAAAGGCTCTTGCCGTGCGAACGGCAGGTTCCCTTGGTTTGAAGGTCCTTAGCTCACTGATCCTGGCAAGACTGCTTTTCCCCAAGGATTACGGCGTATTCGGCGTTGTGGCGTATCTTACGGGGCTAGGAATGTTCCTGGGCGATGTTGGACTTAGCAGCGCGCTCATACGGCAGCATCGGGAGCCGACCGAGGACGAGACCTTCACCGTGTTCGTCTCACAACAGATATTGACCACGATCGCCGTTCTTGGCATGATGGTTTCGGCGCCGTGGCTTATCCGTGTCTATCGGCTTTCTCCCGACGCGGCTTTGCTGCTGCGGGTAATGGCCGTTGGTCTCTACTTTATGTCGCTGCGAATCGTTCCGATGCTGGCCCTGGAGAGGCAGCTGCGCTTCAAGACGATCGCGCGGTGCGAGCTCATCGAAAACATGGTGCTCGCGATGGGCACCGTATTTCTGGCCTGGCGCGGGGCCGGAGCGTGGGCCTTCGTCGGAGGCGGAATCCTGCGCGGCGCCGTCGGACTGGTCTGTGTCTGGTCGGCCTCGCCATACCGACCACGAGGGCGCTTCCGACTGTCCATCGTCCGCGATCTCATGCGGTTCGGTCTGGCGTTTCAGCTGAACGCGATCGTTCCGGCGCTCGTGGCGGGATGGGCGCCCTATATGGTCAGCCTGTTTCTCGGGGCAATGAGCCTGGGGCTTGTGAACTGGTCCATCAACCTTGCCTCCACGCCGCTGATGCTGAGCGCCATTCTCAATCGCGTTGCGTTTCCCGCATACAGCAGACTGAACGGCGATCCCGACGCATTCGGCAGGTATCTCCTGATGTCGGTCCGCCGCATCGGCGCGGTTTTCTGGTTTGTGGTCCCGCTTGCCGTGCTCGCCTGTCCTGTGGTAATTCCGATAGTGTTCAAGGCGCGATGGGCTCCGGCGGTTCCCCTGCTTCAGTGGTTCTGCATCGACGCGGTTCTTCAGACGCTTGTCGGCATTGTGGCATCCGCACAGAACGCCAGCGGCCGAGCCGGGGAGCGATTGGGAGTTACGATCGGCACCGGAATCGCACGCTGGGTGGTGGGCTATGCCGCGGTCGTCACGCTTGGTCTTGGAGGAATCGGGCCCGCAGTGTGTCTGGTGAGCTTTGCCGAACTGGGCGTATCGGTGGTTCTCGTACGGCGCGGAAATGAGGCATGTGCCGGTCTGGCCTCCGAAGTATTTCTTCCGGCTGTCAGCGCCTGGGTCTGTCTGGGGGGCGCACTGTTTGTGGGGCACTGGATGGCGCCGGGGCATGTGGCAATCCAAACGTGCATTGCGTTGCTCTTCTTTGCGGCTGCGGCCATGACCATTGAAAAGCTGATCAGCGATTTCAAAATGGTCAAGGAGTTTCGCGCGCTCTTCGCCATGCTGCGGTTAAGGACCGGCGAAGGCGTTTAAGGTGAGGAAAATTCGATGACGCGACCCAAAATCGACCTGACGATATCCATCGTAAACCACAGCAATCCCGACATGCTGCGCGACTGCCTGGCGTCCCTGTTTGCCAGCGCCAGGAATCTATCCGTCGAAGTCTGGGTGATCGACAATGCCACGGATGGCCGCGGCGTCGCACAGATGCGCGAAGAGTTCCCGCAGGTTCGGTGGCTGTTTAACGAAACGCGCCAGGGGTTTGCGGCAAACCATAATCTGGTGTTGCGGCAGGCGCAAAGTCGGTATGCCTGTATCCTGAACGATGACACGCTGATTCATCCCGGAGCGTTCGATCGCCTGGTCGGGTACATGGACCAGAACCGGTCTGTCGGCATGGCCGGGGCAAAACTCTTGAATGCGGACGGCACGCTCCAGAACTGCACGTTTCGTTTCTTTACTCTGATGTCTACCCTCGTCGAGATCTCCCTGCTGCCCGGGCCTCTCTGCGCGCTGAAGCAGTGGTGGGTCGACGGCGCTCAAAACCAGAACGAACCACAGCTTGTCGACTGGGTGCTGGGCGCATGCATCGTCGTACGAAAGGAGACGCTGGAGCGAATCGGACCTCTGGACAGCGAAACGTTTCCCATCGCGAACAACGAGGAGGTGGATTGGTGTTTCCGATCGTGGAAGGCCGGCTGGCCTGTCGCCTTCGTCCCGGCCGCGACGATCACCCATTTTGGCGGGCAATCCATGAAGACGCCTTCGGGCGAGCCGGATCGGATGCGTATCGAGTTGATGCGCACGCGGATCTCGTTTTTCCGCAAGAATTATGGTTTCTTACAGGCGCTGCTCCTCAGGTTGATCTTGGTGGGCACGCTTCCCTGGAACGCTTTGATGCTGGGCCAGGCCTTGATGCGGAAAACGACGGAGCCCGCGCAGTGCCGCACAAATTGGTTTACGCTCTATCGTGTGGCGCGGATAGCTCTTCGTCCTTAATTTATCGGAAAGGCGACAACGATGTTTACCCAACATGAACAATCCCTGTCGATTTTCGTCCATCGGGCATCCGAGCTGCTCACCGACAGCGAGTCGCATGGCGATGGGCTGATCTGTTTTTCGCTGCTCGATGGCCTTGCGCGGCGCGGCCACAAGATCTGCGCCTTTACCAACCGCGCGGTCATTCGAGACGCGTCCCCAAATCTGGAAGTGCGGGCGGAGCGGCATCGAATCCCGCTGAACTCGCTTGCTCCGTGGGAGTACGGTTGGCGCGCGGATCGATGGTTTCGAAACCTTGGCGGCGCGGATCGGTTCGATCTTGTCTGGAGAATGCATCCCTACAACGATTTTGGATGTCCCAGGCCGCCGTACACGTCCGGCGCTCCCCTGGTGTTGGGGCCGCTATTCTATTCGTGGCCGGCCGATGCGTCCCGGAGCGCCCCGCTTTCCCGGCCTCGTTTGGGGATTGGCCTTAAGCCGTTGCTCGCCCCCATCGCCAAGAATGGCTGGAAGCGGACCGCCGCGAATGCGGCCCTAATTCTGTGCGCAACCGCCACGCACCGGGACGAAATTCAGAGGCAATCTCCCCATTGCCGTGCGGTGGCACTTCCCGTAATCGTGGATCCGCCGACTTCGGTGACTCGGCGCGCCGCCACGGATGGCAAGATTACCCTCGCTTTTGTGGGCAATCTGGTGGGAAGCAAAAATCCCATGATCTTTTGTGAAACGATCAAGCTCTTGAGGGATCTCGGACAGAATGTTTTGGGCATCATCGTGGGGGATGGTCCCGAGCGCCGCGAGATGGAACTGTACTGCTGGACGCATCAGTTGGACCCATTTGTCTGTTTTCATGGTAAGGTGCCCAATCCCAGGGTGTATGCGCTACTGGAATGGACCGACTTATTGGTCTCAACCTCCTTTGGCGAGCCGTATGGCAGGGGCATTGCGGAGGCGATGAGCGTAGGCGTTCCGGCCGTATGCCATGCTTCGGGGGGGCCGCGCGACTTTATCGAACACGGCAGGACGGGAATCCTGGTGCAAAAGCTCGATGCGCGGGCCTACGCGCGGGCCATTCAGGAAGTGGCGTCTCAACCGTCGGCGTTGCGGGACCTCTCGGAAAATGCACGCCTGAAAGCTCGGGAATGGAAA
>JBBRKX010000528.1:0-4632 GCA_038231675.1 Chthonomonadales bacterium
GCGCGATCGGCGTGCGCGACAGGGATATTATCTGGCGGCACATGCTTCCGAATATGCTCAGCCCGATCATCGTCCAATTGACCCAGGACATCGCCAACGTCATCCTCGCGGAGTCCACCCTCTCCTATCTAGGCCTCGGCGTGCCCCCCCCGTTTCCAAGTTGGGGACGCATGATACACGATGCCCTGCCCTTCCAGCAGGCCCATCCGCTGCTGCTGGTGGTGCCGTGCCTGGCGCTTGCGTTGACCGTGATGGCTTTCAATTTCTTTGGAGACGCGCTCCGAGATGCCCTCGATCCCCGGCATCAAGCCCCGTAAACAAGGAATCGAAAGGGAGATTGGAAGCATGCATAGAAGGGAAAAGGCGGGTTTGCAGGGAAGCTACCAGGCAGCGGAAGCGGTTAAAGCAGACCGTGCCTGACCCAGGAGAATGTTTCATGCCGATGCGTATCATCGATCTTTCTCAGCCCATCTTCGACGGCGGCCCGAACTGCCCGGCACATCCGGGAATCCAGTCGGAGATTATTTCGAATCATGACACCGCCGCATGGCACTGGGAGAAACTCACCCTTGCCAGCCATACCGGGAGCCATCTGGACGCGCCCCTGCACAAAATTAAAGGCGGAGCGACTATCGACTCGATCCCGTTGGAGCAGTTTACCGGGCCGGCCTATATCGCGGATCTGCGCGGCATTGGCCCGAAAGAGTGGATCACCCGCGAGCGGCTGGCTTCCGCCCTTCCGGAGCTTCCTCCCGACGCCATCGTTCTAATGGCCACGGGTTGGGGCGATATTCGGGAGCGTTCCGACAGGTGGCTTTACGAGTCGCCAAAGCTGGAGCCTCGCGCTGCCGAGTGGCTCGTGGAAAAGCGTATTCGGGGACTTGGCGTGGACCATTGGGGGATCGGCGGCTGGGACGCAGAAAACGACGCGACGGTCCATACCATCTTGTTAAGCGAAGGCATCTGGATTGTGGAAGAGCTTCACTTTCCAGCCGAAGCGTACACTCTGCCCCTGCCGCAAAGCTTTATGTCGCTGCCTATCAACCTCCAGGGCCATTCGGGCGCCTGGTGCCGCCCCGTATTTCTTATCAACGAATAATACCGTCCGAGCTATGGGCGTAAACTATTTTCCAGGAGCACGTATGAAATTCGGATCGATTGAAGGTATCGAAGCACCTGTCGCAAAACTGGTGATGGGTTCCATGATTTGCAACACGGACAACATGGAGTTGACGCGCGCCTTGCTGGATGCCTATGTGGCGGCGGGCGGAAACTGTATCGACACCGCGTATGTTTATGGGGGCGGCAAGAGCGAGCCGGCGATCGGCCAGTGGTTTCGAGAACGGGATAACCGCGAGAAGATCGTCCTGCTCGACAAGGGAGCCCATCCGGACCAGAATGGATCCCGCGTCCATTCTCAAGGGATACAGGAGGACATCGCCGTCAGCCTGGATCGACTCCAGACCGACCATATCGATATCTATCTCCTGCATCGAGACGACCCCGACTATCCCGTCGGCAAGATCGTGGAAACGCTGAACGCGGAAAAGCACGCAGGCAGAGTTCGTGTTTTCGGCGGTTCCAACTGGACCACGGACCGAATCCAGGCAGCCAATGACTATGCGGCGACCCATGGACTCCAGGGTTTTGCGGCAAGCAGCCCGCATCTCAGTCTTGCAAAGCAGAATGAAGCGATGTGGGGTGGATGCCTTGCGGTGAGCCCACGCGATGCTCAGTG
Source organism: Chthonomonadales bacterium (assembly GCA_038231675.1). GTDB lineage: Bacteria > Armatimonadota > Chthonomonadetes > Chthonomonadales > Chthonomonadaceae > JBBRKX01. Next base: position 1,739 of record JBBRKX010000528.1, read on the forward strand.
GCACACCGATCACCAGTTCCCGCTCTTCCCATGGTCTTCTCAGGCGGGCGGCTTTTTTACCGGCCGTTATTCGCCGGAAAAACAAGACAACGCCGATATGGTTCGGGTGTACTACAACGACGACAATTGGAAGCGTCTGGACCGTGCGCGCGAACTCGGTGCACAACATGGCGTCTCGGCGAACGTCATCGCGCTGGCGTATGTCCTTCACCAGCCCTATCCCGTGTTTGCGCTCATCGGTCCGCGCACGGTGGACGAACTCAACGCAAGCCTGCCCGCGCTGGACGTATCCCTGTCGGAAGCGGAAATGCGTTATCTCGATCTCCGTCAAACAACGCTGTAAAACGTTTCGCTGGATTCATCCGTCAGGACCATGCGCGGCACGAAACCGTCCTCATTACGAAAAGGAACGATCCCATGCACATCGACCTGTCCGGCAAAAACGCGCTGGTGACGGGCGGCACGCGCGGCATTGGAAGAGCCATTTCCCTCACGCTTGCCCGCGCCGGCGCACAGGTCGCGGCGATCTATCAGAGCGATCGAGAAGCGGCGGCGCGCACCCTCGCAGAGCTGAACGCGCTGCCGGAGTCGCACGGCAAAACGCACTTCACGGTTCAGGCCAACATCGCGGAGGAAAAGCAGGCGATCGAAGCGGTCTGGGAGATCGAAGAGAGGTTCGGAGGAGCGCTCGATCTCGTGGTCCTGGACGCGGCCGCCGGAGCGGGAGGACCGCTTGCCGGCATGAAAACCGAGGACTGGAAGCGCCCGTTCGAGGTGAACGTCCATGGCGCATTCTATGTCGTACGGGCCACGGGCCCTCTTTTGCGCCCGGGCGGAAGCATTGTGTTCCTCTCTTCCGGGGCCGGCCACGATCCGTTGGAAGGGCTTTCCGCGTATGGGGCGAGCAAAGCGGCCGTAAATCATATGGCGGCCGTGCTGGCGCAGGAGCTTGGCGTCGAAGGCGTCCGGGTGAACGTGGTCAGCCCGGGCCACACCGACAAAGGGCTGGAGGATCCGAACGCCTATCCCGAAAAGTGGACGGATGGCCAGAAAAGTTTGGTGGAATCGACCGCCCTGAGACGATTGGGAACGGCGCAGGACGTCGCGAATGTCGTGCTCTTCTTTTGCAGCGATCTCTCCTCCTATGTAACCGGCCAATGGGTGCGGGTCAACGGCGGCCGGGTCTGAGGAGAGAGCAACATACGGATCCGCTCTGCGGGCTATCTCTGAATGGGCTTGATCTCCGCCGCAAGCAGCAGGAAACTCTGATAGCGCCGCGCGGAAATCTCACCGCTTTCCACGGCATTCTTCAGGCTGCAGCCCGGCTCGTTTTTGTGCTGGCAATTGCGGAAACGGCATGGTCTTGCGAGGACGGGAGCAAATTCGATGAAGCAATCGAGGAGCTCTTCCCTGGTCATTTGAAGCAGTTCGAGCTGTCGCAAACCGGGAGTGTCCGCCACCCAGCCACCGCTTTCGAGCGGGATCAACTGCCGCGACGTCGTGGTATGTCGCCCTTTATGCGTGACGTCTCCGATCTCGCCGACGGCGAGTTTCAGACCGGGCTGAATCACATTGAGTAAGCTGGATTTCCCGACGCCGGACGGCCCCGTGAAGGCCGAGATGCGGCCCCGCAACGCGGCCCGCATCGGTTCGATGCCTATATTCTCTTTGACGCTCGTGGCGATCACGCGGTATCCTATGCGGCGGTAGTCGCTGAACGCCGCCTCGAACGTCTCTTCATCGACGCGGTCGCGTTTATTCGCGACCACCAGAGGCTCCAGCCCGTTCGATTCGGCCGAGGCGAGCCAGCGGTCGATCCGCCATAGATCCGGGTTGGGATCGGCGCACGCAAAGACGATGACGAGCTGATCGAGGTTTGTGACGAGGGTTTGTTCCCGGCCGCGAAAGCCGGAGCGCGCAAATCGAGAGGTGCGGGGCAGGACCTCTTCGATGATCCCGGTCTCCTCATCCACGGGGGTAAAACGAACACGGTCGCCCACCGCGATGATATCCTTGCTGAAAGGCTGTTTCGCACGCGTGACACGCCGGGGATTGCTCCCGCTCGTGGAAAACGTGAAATCCTTCTTGAGGTTTCCACGTACAGTACACAGGAGCGTTCGGGGATGTTGTTCCTTATCGACGTCCGCATGGACCACGAAATGGCCGCTGTGGACCTTGAGGACAACGCCTTCATGGGCGCCGAAAGCCGGCGGCGCCGCGCCAGGCGCGTCTTGATCAAATACATGCGGAAAATTGCTCACGCCAACTCCATTCTTTACAACCCCTCCAGAAAAATCGGGCGGTCCCAAACGCAAAACGCCACGGCATCAGGCAAAGGCCGCCCGCCGGGGCATGGAAAACACGAAAACTGAAGGGTGCGCGCAAGAATAGGTTTCAGTGTAAGCGTTTTCCTCCCCACAGTAAATCGACGGCGTGCGCATATTCCAATGGATTCGAACGTGCGCCGTGACGGCTGTTTACTTTCTATTTCGTGATGTCGCCGCGTTTTGCTAAACGGCTATCAACAGTATATCCGTTGTCCGGCACAGTGTCAAGCATTTTCGCAAGCTTGTCCCGTCATGTCGATACGGACTCAGGAGCGCGGGAAATGCCGCGTCCGTCCCTCCAACCAGTCTTTCACGGAATGGGTCTGGCGGAATGGAGTGTCTCGCTTACCATGATCATCGAATCCCTACTGGATACCGACCTCTATAAGTTCACCATGCAGCAGGTGGTTTGGAGCCAATTTCCCCGCGCGGTCGCGGAGTACGCGTTCCGGTGCCGCACTCCTGGTGTGGATCTTACCCCCTTTGCGGATGAGATCCGCCAGGAAATAGACCATCTCTGCTCGCTCGCCTTGACCCAGGACGAGCTGGCGTTTCTTGATTCGATCC
>JBBRKX010000529.1:0-4609 GCA_038231675.1 Chthonomonadales bacterium
GTCTGGCTCTGGAAGAGAAGGTCAGCAAAACCGTCCTGGTTAAAATCGAACCGAACGGGAGCGTTCGACGTGCTTGGCGTGAGCAGGACGGCACGCTCCACGCCATTGTGCAATGCGTAGGCGGCGATCTGGCCCTGACTGTTGATGCTGTTACCAGTCTCTACCGTCCAATTCTGCTGATCTGCAGGGGAGAGAAGAGAGTTCAGGTCGGTCATCTTGCCATTGCTGTAAAGGAAACCATGCGGCTTTACGTCGAAGGTGGTCGAGGTAGTGGATTGCCCTACAATTTGGCCGATGGCGTTGATCGCGTATCCGATACTGAAGACGCCGCCCGGCAGGGTCCCAAGATCGGTCATGACGCCGTTGCTGTAGAGTATGGCATGGGTGTCTCCGGTGCTGACGGAGCCCAAACCGGTGATCTTCCCGCTGTTGTTTATGGCCAGGCCGGTGCTGGATGTGCCGCCCGCCACCGTGCCGAGATCCTGCATGGCTCCATTGCTATAGAGAAAGGCATGACTGTCTCCACTATTGGGAAGGGATTGTCCCGCAACCTGTCCGTTGTTGTTTATGCTGGAGCCGAAGCTATCCACATGGCCCGGGAGCGTTCCGAGATCCTTCATAACGCCGTTGGTGTAGAGAAAGGCATGCGTGTGCCCACTATTGACGCTGGCGTCGCCCGTGACCTGTCCGATGCTATTGATTTTACGGCCATTGCTGTTTGCCCCGCCCGGCAAGATCCCCAGGTCGACGACCTGCCCATTGTTATAAACAAAAGCGTGGGGGGTTGCGCCATTGATGTACAGGGATCCCGTGATCTGGGCAGAGTGATTGATGCCGAGACTGGAAGAAAAGCTGCTGCCCGGCATCACTCCAAGATCCACAATGGAATAGGTGAGTGCGGCAGCCGGTCGTGGGGTCAGTATAGTAAGGAAGAAAGCAGTCAGGGCAATGCGTTGGCCAGTCAGCAATAATCTCATGTCGTCTCCTTAGCCCGCACACTGCGGGATGGCGGTCGAATGAACGTTCCACAGGTTCTCCGCTTCTGGAACCCTGTAGTGGATACGATGCTGGACAAGAAAAATCGCGAGGAGAGACAATCGTGCCCGTTGTCTGGGACGGCATTCGGGAGGTGGCGCTTGCCGCAAGGAGAGATGCAGTCCGTCCCACGATTTTTGCTGGGATTGCGTATAATCGCCCAGACTACTTTCGCTCCGGTAAGCGGGCAATCGCGTCGATTTCGATTTTGATGCCGCCGATAAGTCCGGACTGAACGGTGGTTCTTGCCGGTCGCACGCCCGAAAAGAAAGCGGCGTAAACGCGATTGTAACGTTCGAACTGACTGATGTCCGCGAGATGGACCGTACACTTCACCACATCGTCTCGCGTACATCCCGCTGCGTTCAGGATCTTTTCGACGTGTTCGAGCGTGCGCTGAGTCTCTTGCTCAATGGTTCCGTGCATTATCTGGCCCGTGACCAGATCCAACGGCCCCTGACCGCTGATGTAGACCCAGCCGTCACAGAGGACACCCGCCGAGTATGCGCCGGTGTCCGCCTGCTTGTCCGGATGCTTTACCTCTTGCTTCGCCATATATTCTTGCTCCTTTATGTGCTTACGACGTGGTTCGGTTTTCAGAGGTAAAGCTCCTGCATGACCGTCACCAAACAAGGGGTGTATTGGGGCGATCACAGGTTAGTCCAGGGAAGTCATGAAGAGAAATTTTGCGGATGCTATATTTATAGAACCATGAAAAGCGCACCGTGGCACTTAGTCCACGGTGACGGTCGCGGTGTCATAAACACTGGAATCGCTGTCGCAGGTCGCGACCACATGGTAGGTCCCCGCATTGGTTGGTGCGGTATAGACTCCATCGGAAGTGATTGTTCCGCCCGAATCTCCCTCCGTGACGCTCCAGCGAATACGGGTGTCACTGCACTGCGTCACGGTAACGGTGAAGGCTTTCGTCTGGCTCTGGGCCAGCAGGACGGAACGCGGGTCGATCGTAACGGTTCCGGAGGACCCGGAGCCCCCGCCACAACCGCATAAGAAGACAGCCAGCAGTACCGGAATCACGTGCCACAAACTCTTGCGCATTAGCGTGCCCCCTGATGTTCGTTTGTTTCCATTCGAGGGAACGAAGCGTTCACGCGTGCGTGACAAGGTGTAGTCGCCATTTCGGGGAGCTTTTTTATCAAATACCCGTGGCGCAGCGGACAAAGGTTCCGCGTTTACAGGCACGCATTTAGCAATATGGTGTTGTAAGGCCCCATTGCTGCTAATGACTGTCCCAATGAAAGGCTCACCACAGACTTGCATGGTGGCCAAACAGGAAATCCGCGTGACTTTGCGAAATAAGAGCGCGCCGGAAATCTTGATTTTCCTGCCGTGTTCAGTATTTTCTGATGGGAGTCATTTTTTGCTATACAACCGCTGTCGTTGCCTTGCCATTCTTGTGACCGCGATATTGGGGTGCGCTGCCTTTGGCTGCAGTCACATCGGCAACGGAAAAACCGCTCCGATCCCCCACAGCGCCGTGGCTCCAAGCAGTGGGGCGCTCTTTGTGGACGTCGCTGAACAAGCCGGGATCCATTACAAGTGGACCATCCCTGGCGGGCGGCCGCTGAATATCCTTCAGGCGGTAGGAAATGGTTGCGCCTTTCTGGATTACGACAATGACGGCAATCTCGATGTCCTGCTCGTGGGTTACCAGGTTGCACTCTATAAGGGAGATGGTCACGGTCATTTTCGAGACGTGAGCCATGAGACGGGAGTCGACAAGCTCTCCGGTCATTTCCTCGGCTGCGCGGTTGGAGACTACGATAACGACGGGTTTGATGACGTCTATCTCTCCGCTTACCGCGGCGGCGCGCTGCTGCACAATGAGCATGGCCGAACATTTAAGGACGTGACGCTTCAGTCGGGTATCCAGGCGCAGCCGTGGGGAACCTCCTGTTCCTTTGGAGACGTAGACGGCGACGGCAAACTCGACCTCTATATCGGAAACTATGTTCAGTTCGGTCCAGACACCGTGCCGCAAATGTGTACGGGGTTTGGCGTGAGGATCGGATGCCATCCCCGCTTTTATAAACCTGAGTTCGGCGTGCTTTATCACAATGAAGGGCATGGCAAGTTCCGGGATATAACGCACGCATCGGGTGCGGACCAGGTGCATGGCAAGACGCTGGGCGTTACCATTGCGGATTATGACGGCACGGGCCGCCAGAGCATCGCTCTGGCAAACGACGAGGTGCCAGGCGATCTGTTGGAGAATGCCGGCAAAAAATTTAAGAGCGTTGGTCTCGCGTCTGGAATGGCCCTTGATCAAGGCGGCACGCATGCAGGCATGGGCATCGACTGGGGCGACTTTGACAATGATGGCAAGCTTGACCTCATCGTCACCACGTTTGCGGATCAGGCAAAGGTCATCTATCATAACGAAAGCGGCGTATTCGTGAACCGCTTCGGTCCAACTTCAACGCCCTATGTCGCATGGGGAGTAAAGTGGATCGATTTTGATAATGACGGTTGGCTGGATCTAATGGTATCGAACGGACATGTCTTCGATAACATCGTCGAGTGGGACCGGGCGCTCGCGGCAGGAACAGGTGGAAAGATGGCGCCGAGCAGCCCGGCGGCAATTTCCTACCGACAGCCGACCCAACTGTTAAAAAATCTGGAAGGCAAAGGGTTTCGAAATTACAGTGACCGAGCTGGGGAGAGCCTGCGTAAGCCGATCGTGGGAAGAGGGCTGGCAATCGGCGACTTCGATAATGACGGACGAATGGATGCTCTCGTCGTCGACAATGAAGGCGCGCCGCTGCTGCTGCATAATGAGAGCAATCCGGTGGGACATTGGCTGCTCTGCAAATTGGTGGGGACAAAGTGCAACCGGGACGGGATTGGAGCGCTGGTAACTGCGGAAGCGGGTGGGCGTAAGCTACTACGACGGTGCGCGGCAGATGGGTCCTATCTTTCGTCGTCGGATTTGAGAGTTCACTTCGGCCTTGGCATTGCTACTGTTGCGACGCTGCACGTGCGCTGGCCGAACGGGCATACCGATACATATCCCAGCGTTGCCGCAGACGCGATCGTGATTCTTAAGGAAGGCACGGCACGGATCACCACGACCGGCAAATGAGACTAATATCGTATTCCACCTTTGCTCGCCACATAAGAAGGGGCACATGCACTAAAAAGAGGAGGATGCAAATTTGCATCCTCCTCTTTTTAAGTTAAGCGATTCAGGCAACTATCTGCAGTTGGCCGGCGGGTCATTCGGATTTGGAGGGTTACCGGGACCGTTCGACGTACCGTTGTAGGTGCCATCAAAGGTCTGCTGAGTGAAGAAGTTGTTAGCAGGCGTCCCGTAAGCGGCAGAGCCCTTGATCGCCTTCACATGACCATCATGGTAGAGACCGTTCGTACGGTCGGTATGGTTACAAAAAAGCGATCCGTAGCAGTATATACATAACGAGTTGTGCTAGTTTTCAGACCGCGTACCGGGCAATATTTGTCGGTGTAGTGCCCAGCACTTCATTGAAGTAGCGCGCCAGAGAAAAGGCGGTTGCTTTCGCCTGAGTACGCCGATAAAGTCCCAGGTCGCTGCGCA
>JBBRKX010000530.1:0-4604 GCA_038231675.1 Chthonomonadales bacterium
ATGACTTGAACGGCCCATGGAGGAGTATAGACATGCTTCGACCTGCGGAACGGACATTCGCACGTCAAGTAAAAAAGCGATATCCATAGAGTAGTTCAGCAGGAAGTATTGTCGCAATGCACCGTTCAGGTCTCCTGTTTTTTCGCACAGTATGGCCAATTCCGCACGTGCGTCGCGCAGGAGAGCGCTTTCCGGGAAGTGTCTTATCAGGTTGGAAAAGTCGCTGATAGCGCCACGAAAGTTGCCCAATTTCCCTCGAATCGCGCCACGTACAAAGAGAGCATGATCAAAACGTTTATTACGACACGCGCGATCCGCCCACACAAGCGCTTTATGATATTCTCCCCGCCGATAATAAATTTCCGCAAGCTTCGACTTTACAGGAGCGGAAACGGAGTCTATTGCCTGATCGGAAGCGAGCGTTTCTGCAAACTGCGTCAACTTCTTAAGATCCCCTGCGCTGAGCTCGACGTGAACCAGTCGATAGTCGAGGTAAGTCGCGGCTGCGTCTGGGTCGTGCAATAACTGCGTATGAAAGCGAATATTCGCATCTGGAGTGAGATCCTCCAGCGCTTCGTCGATCAAACGGAGTGTCACGGTATAACCTACATATGTCCGTGTGTGTGGTAATCGGCGCAGATAAGCCGTGAGCAAACGGATGGTAACGGTCGATCGTTCGATATCCGGCATTTGCTCCCGTACTATTTCGACGGAAGGCAGATCCGAGATGTTGAAATAGCGGTCGGCCGCCGCTTTCAGATTTCCTTGTAGGAAAAGGATGCGTGCGTTCAGGCCGTGAATCACCCGCTTAAATCGCGAGTGTGGATAACGTGCTGATAACTCGGACAGTGCATGCTGCCCCGCATTCAGATCACGCCCCCCGGCTATCGCGGGAAGCAGTGCGCCACGGGCAATCATCACAAGCGCTTCTTCACGCTTAGACGTCGCGGGAAACTCACTCAGCAACCGCTGGTAAAGTTTTACCGCTCCACGGTAGTCGAACATGTGAAATGCTTCGGACGCCTGTTGGTAGAGCGCATTTTCCCGCAGAAAGTCCGCCGCCGGGCTTGAGTAGACCTGAACGAACCGCGTGTTTGCCGCTGTCGGATCCGAATCAACTTCAAACATACCTTCAAGGTAAGTTTGAAGGACGGCTAGAAAGGCGGTAGCATGTATGCGTTTCTTATTTTCCTTCACGCGGCGAAAGATTTCGATCCGATCATGATAATTCCCGCTGTCTCCAAAGCGCCTCGCCTGGACATAGATATCGATAGCCTTTTGCCACTGACCTGACTTTTCCGCTGTCCTGGCTCTGTTCCTCAACTCCGATCTCGCGTCCAATCTCTGCGACCGAGCGGCCTCGTCTTTTTCCCATGTGAGATCCCTGGATAAGCGATCCGGAGGCATTCCGAAATCCGTCTGATTTTTACCGAAGTGTACTGAGTCTTCGAATTCTACAATATGCGCATGGGCGGGTACGTCCGTGTATATGGTCGAAACTAGCAGCGTGAGTGCCGACGCTATACCCTTCATCCGCAAAGAGTTCGACGCGGGATGTGCACGAAAATGGTTTTGACCCGGTGCATTCATTTTCTGCTCTCCTGAGCTTGACGGATCTGAAACGGTTGGATTTCGCCATGCCGCGTCACGAAGCCGCCAGGACCAACCGCCGACCAGAATCCGCGCACCCTCATTGCCCTACCTGGCGGTATGCCGATGGGACCGATAGTGGCCGTTTCACCGGCGGCGAGCGCTTGCCGGCCAAATCGAAGGGTATTTGCGCGTGGAAGCGATGCCCCGACCGGTTGAATCCCAGATGGGGAAGGGGATGAGAACGGCGAACTGTCGAATCCGGAGGCGAGAGTATCGAATTCTCCTGATGAGGCTTCTTCCAGACCGGGGCGATCAAACAGTAACATGACGGAGATTGCGTCCGAGCCTATGGAAGCACTGGCGGTTCCCACATTTGTTACTGCAGCGGTCAGTTCTATTGCATCACGCTCGGAGAACGGCTGTGTACTGCTTGCGTTCCGTGTAACAGATATTGCGCGGCAGACTACTGACAGGATCGGCTCGCCAACTTCGCCCCGAAGGGCGGACGCGACCGCCGGAAGCGGAACCGACATCGTAGCCGCGGCATCCGGAAATCGAAAGAGGATGATGCCGCGACAGTTGGGCGATCGGTTAGAACGGACTGTGGCGATCTGTTTTGAGACAAGAGCCTGAGTCGGCAAGTCGAAAAGTAAATGATAGCCTTTGCCCCGACCGGCGCGCCCCGGTTTCACCGCGACAAAGTCCAATATGTCTTCGCCAATGTAGGAAGCTGAAGTTGCCGGTTTACCCCGCATGTCGGCCGCAAAAGAGCGTTCCAGCCGAAACGACGGATGGCGCAAAGCATCACGCGGGGTAAGCGCGGGATACAAACCGGCGAACTTGCCGATCGAGTCGAACAACATTCCATGGCCGTATGCGGGCAGGCCGGCATAAAAGGGCATACCACGCTGTTCTGCAGCGTTCAGTTCACGCTTGAGCAGCCTGGTTTCAGAAACGGTGACGAGGTCATCCAACGTTCGCGGCGTCCTCGACTCATAGAATTGTGGCGCGGAAAAGTCGACGGCAGCCAGAAGTTCGTCGATGCCTTCATTCGAATACCAGGTGGGCAATGTGGTGATGCTCAACTTCAAGTTTTCTCGCTGGAGCGGGGACCGCAAGGCGCGCAGCAGTCTGGCAAAAGACGAGAGCCGGCGGGTCGGACAATCGAAGTCGATTTGCACGCCCGCAACATGCACTCCCGCGCCTTCCGCGAGTGTTCTTTGAATCCTTGTTGTTTCCAACACGGCAATGACCATCGCTTCCGTCGACATCTTCGCGAAATGCGCGGTCATATCTCCTGCGAAATGAAAGACCAAATGCACGGGCGGCGTACCGTTCGTCCGATCCCATGTCTGCGGATGTAGGCAACGGATTCCATCCCCATCTCGATGAAAAGTACCGGCACGTACGAAAAGCTGTTGTACCCCCATTGCCTGCAATTGTGACGTCTCGGTCGTCGAAAGCCGGAAGGGCGTATGCCAGTACCAGAAAGAGATTTCCAACGGCGGCAGCGACGTGTGGAATCTGGCCCGCATTTTAATCACAAATAGCGTGCATGATAGGGCGAAGAGGGCCAACACCACAACTCGCGCAAGTCGATTCATTTGTTGTTCTGTTCGTCCTTTGAGAGCCCGATATGGAGGGGGACTCACATGGGCGACGGAGGCTGATGGGTAAGCCGGTATAGGTATTTTGATTGCACTTTGCAATGGTGACGGAGCGTGATTCACAGTTCGCTTTATAGCTGAGTTTCTCCTTGTGTGCAGACGTCGGGGCGACACATGGAAACTCCATCGATTCCATTATGAAAATTTATAACGTTCGATACCCTGTATGGAAGGAACTGCCGAAATACCAACTTCGTCTGACATGCAGCCAGATTTACCGACATCAGGGCGTAGACAGATCTCTCATTTGGTATGTCGATGCCCTGTGATGCCTACACTGCGTTCTTTTATCGTGGCCTCTTGCATCTCGCATCTTTTCAAGCCGATGGGCACAAAATTTCAAAGCGGACCAAAGGAGCAAATAAATAATGGGACTATTGGACGGCAAAGCAGCTTTTATTACCGGTGGAGCAAGTGGTATAGGTAAGGGGACGGCGATGCGGTTCGCCCGTGAAGGGGCGAAGATCGGGCTCGCGGATATGCAGGAGGATGAGGGCAAGAAAGTGCGGCACGAGATCGAACAGGCCGGTGGCGAGGCGATCTTTACGCACTGAGATGTTTCCGACCCACATTCCGTGAGACGTGCAATTGATGCGACGGTGGAACGGTTCGGCAGACTCGACATCGCGTTCGCGAATGCAGGCATCAATGGAGTTTAGACGCCGATCGAGGAATTACAGCCTGAGGATAGGATAAGACCCTGGATATCAACCTGAAAGGCACCTATCTCACCACGCACTTCGCAATACCACATCTGAAGCGGATCGGTGGGGGCAGCATTCTGATCACGAGCAGTGTCAACGGCAATCGTACTTTTGCCAGTGCCGGCGCGGCCGCATACAGCGCCAGCAAGGCAGGGCAGGTCGCCTTTATGAAGATGGCTGCTCTAGAACTGGCGCGTTACAATATCCGTGTCAATGCGATCTGTCCAGGCGCGATACATACCAATATCGATCAGCGCACGGAAAAACGTGACACCCAAAAGATCGAAATAAAGGTCGAGATGCCGGAAGGAAAACCAGGTCTTCACCAGGGACAGGGAGAGCCGGAGGATGTGGCGGACACGTGTCTCTTTCTCGCATGCGACTTATCCCGTCATGTCTCCGACGTGGAAATTTATGTAGACGGTGGGGCTTCGCTTCTGCGCTAATCGCCGCCATCCGACATTACATTGAAAGCGCTGCATGAATATTCCGCCCGGTACATGGAGTACAGTGGATACATGAGAAGAAGCCTGCAACATGGTTTGTTGTAGGCTTTTTTAATGGTACGCCGGGCATGTGCCCGTTCTCGGAGGTGGAAGTCCTCTGCGGGGGAGGGAACCCCTACCGCTAAGCGAAGGCA
>JBBRKX010000531.1:0-4602 GCA_038231675.1 Chthonomonadales bacterium
AAACCTATCGAGAGGCCGAGTATGAGCACGGAATGGGTTGGATGCTCTGTAAACTTGGAATGACCGCCCAGAACGAAAACAACTATCCCCTTGCGGAAACGATGCTTAAGGCGAGCTACGAAATCTTTAGAAAGGCCAATAATCGTGACGGAACCGGCTGGCTATTGTATAAACGCGCCTGGATAGCGCTTTGCAAGGACGAATTCGGGGCCGCTCCCATATTGATCGAGGAAGCTATCACCACATTTACAGATCTCCAAAACAAGTCGGGCATTGCCTATGGTCTCTATTTACTGGCGGCAGTCCATCAGTGCCGGCAAAATTATTCGCGCGCGCAATCTTTGTTCGAGCAGAGCCTGGAAATATACAAGCAACTAGAGGAGCATGTCACCGTTAGATACATACTCCTCCATCTCGTACAAATCGCGATCAAGCAAGCGGAATATTCGCGTGCATCCTCTCGCTTACAAGAAGCCTTGTCGGTGGGGGAACATAGCTCTGTCAAACACCAACATCCTTTTATCCTGGACGGGTATGCGCGTATTGCCTTAGCATTAAGGCAATACGAAAGGAGTGCGCGGCTTTACGGAGCCAGCGAAGCGCTAAGGGAAAAGCTCACAGGTGGAATCGATGCAAATGCCCGAGGTTTCCTGAATGTGGATGGTAACTATCATGCAGATTATCAACAAGATATTGCCATGGCACGTGCTTCCCTAAGTACCGAGGCCTTTGCGACGATGTGGGACGACGGGCGTAAAATGACGCTGGCCCGGGCGGTCGAATACGCATCCGGAAGCCCTGACGCAGAATAGACTTCTAGACCGCAACCCTTTAAGAACGGTTCGATAAGACGTTAGGATAACGAAATCCGGTGTGAAAGTGATAGGATATTGAGTCGATTACCAGCATCCATGCGAAATAGGACAGGCTTATCATTCTTTTCCTTCGGATGGTTGACAGGCAGCCAAAGCTTCTATATACTCTGTATAGTACAGTTGACAACATAAAGTCTCCATCATACGCCGGGGGATGCCGGCAAGAATGCCGCCCAAGAACGGGAGCCACCACCATGTTTTTTTCCGATCCGACGCCGAATGGGAAACACCCGCGCTCCGAAGCCTCGTCCTCGCAAAGATCGATCCCGCTGCTGTTCGGAGCTCTGACGCTACTGTGTGGCCCCCTCCTTCCGGTGAGAGCGCAGGAATCGATCGGCGGCGGCACTGTCGCCATGCCCGCCGTCGGCCCCGCGCCCTCGTTTGGGATCGGCGGCCCTGGCATGGTGCTGGTGAAGAACTGGCACTTCGGGACCAAGGGCACGATCCGGAACTACGCGGACATGAACGCCAATTTCTTCTACCATGATCAGTTCGGCACCATCGGCAACGGGACCAACTACGGAGCCGTCACAGTCGCCCCCGATGCCGCCAACGCGCTCTACAATCAGCCTATCGAGGGCGTCAATAGCCCTCCAGTCCGCCAGTTCACCGCGGACTCCCTCAAGACGTTACTTACTTCCCTGCACGGAGCGACACGCGTGGACCCGAACGCGCACAACGCGGGCTGCGGGTCGTTTATGGCGAAGTGGCAGCTTCCGAAAGGCGGGTCACTGCTGGGCCGGAGCATCGTCTGGGAGACGCGAGTCCGCTATGTGACCCCACCCTACTTCTGGTTCGCGATCTGGACGGCGGGCAACAAATGGAAGTGGGACGGAGGCGCGCAGGGAGCGGAGCACGACGTGGTGGAGAGCTTTGGATTCGACAATGGCGCCGGGGACGCCTATAAGAACTTCGACGGTCGTTTGTGGCACGTCAACACCGTTTCCATGCCCAGCCGGGATACCGTGGGTTATTCGGACTGGTCCAAAGGCATGGCGTGGGGAGGCGTCAAGTCGTTTGACGCGAGCCAATACCACGTCTGGACATGGCAGTACAACAAGGACAACAGCTTCGCGATGTATGTAGACGGCGTTCTGGTGCAGCGCGGCTCCGACTATCACTGGACGTTCGGCAGCAAAGCCACCGACGAGCCCATCGACATGGACTTTCTTTTCGACGGTGGTTGGGGCCATACACAGATCGGCAGCGTGGATCATCCCCTTCCCACTTCGGCGTTCGACGGCAAGTTCTACGAATGGAACTATAGCCGCGTCTACCTGAGCGGCGACAAGGCCCCTCAGGAAAAGGCGTTTCATGGGCCGCACTCACTTCCCGGCGTCATGCAAGCCGAAGATTTCGATACGGGCGGCCAGACCCTCTCCTACTATTATAGACCCCTATCTCCAGCGGGGAACCACGCTCACCGGTCCAAAGAACTTGTTAGCCTTGAAGCATGTACGGACATCGGAGGCGGTTACGACGTCACGGGCGCAAAGCCCGGCCAGTACCTTAAATATACGGTCAACGCAGCAAGAGCGGGGTCTTATGGGGTCGCCTTCCGAGTCTCCTCGACCGCTCCCGGGGGGAGTTTCCATCTGGAAGACGTGAAGGGGGTGGATCTCACCGGCCCGGTCCCGGTCCCAAATGCCTCCGGCGCGTCACGTTGGGTCACGGTCAACGCAAGCGTGACTCTGCCCGCCGGCCCGCAGATCCTGACGCTTGTCCAGGATTCGTCGGGATTTAACCTCCACTGGTTCCGCTTCGGAGCGCCCGTCGCGGCCGGGCTAATTCCCGACGGAAGATACAAACTTCTGAACGGCAAAGGCGAGCAGGCGCTCGACGTCGGAGCCGAAAAAACGGACAATGGCAGCGGCCTGGACCTGTATGCATTCAAAGGCCAAGCGAACCAGTTGTGGACCCTGCACCATCTGGGCGGAGGCGTCTACGCGATCGTCGGCGTCGGCAGTAAGCGCGCCCTGACCGTTGGCAACGGCTCGGTCGTCATCTCCGATTTCCTTGCCGAGCCCGGACAGAAGTGGATGATCACCGGTTCGGCCGCATCATACAAGATCAAGAGCATCATGAATGGGCGGCTCCTCGGAAGCGACTCGGCGGGCCACCTTGGCCTTGCCGTTGACGCCGGGCAGCCCGGTCAATTGTGGAAGATACAGCCCGCACCGTGAGAGGCGGCTATCCGATCAGGGGCACGCATGGTATGAACCGCCCCTTCTGTTACCCATCAGGCCACACATCGCGCCTTCTTGACAGGCGGACGCTCCAGTTGTATACTCTGACGAAAAGGACACGCAAAACGGATTGACGTTACTTCCCTCAAACAGAACTCCCGTTCTCGCCGAGTATCGGCGCATCGAGATAGACCTGCGTCGCGAGGTCGGCGGGGGACGCTGGCCCGTGGGCGCCATGCTCCCCAGTCGCCGGGACCTGGCGCGCGAATATGCCGTCTCGCTCGTCACCCTGGACCGGGCCATCGGGCCTTTGCTGGCGGACGGCACCCTGCGCGCCGATGACCGCCGGGGCACCTTTGTCAACGCACCTCCCATCTCACTGACCGCCGGCACGTTGCCCGCCTCCTCGGAGCCGAAAAGACGCTTGGCGTCGGTTGGCATCGTTGCATCGCTTCCCGTGGCCGACAGCCAGGAATACCTGATTCTACATGAGATGGAACAGGTCCTATCGCGAACCGGCCATTCGACGTTCCTTCTGAATAGAGCGCGGGAGGGGGTAGATCGCATGGGCCTCACCGACGCAATCACCACCGCGCTTCGCGACGATCCGGACGGGCTGATTGTGATCTGCCTGGATCTGGACACAGCCCAGATCGCCGATCAAATCAGCCGGGCGGCCCTTGGGAACACCCCCACGGTCTGTGTCCTCGCCGGGAGCCTGAGCCTTGCCGTTCCGCACGTCTTCTATGATAACCGGAGCGGCGGCTACCAGGCCGCTGAGCACCTGCGTGAGAACGGTTGGGACGACGTGACGGTCCTTGCCCCATTCACCGCATCCTGGGTGTCCGAGAGGATCGCGGGAGTCCGCGACGCCCTGACCTATGCGCAGCCCGCCGCGCGCCGCCTGCAAGTGCTGTCCGGAGAGGGCCGGGAGTGGGACAGTCGGTCTGACCCGCGTGTGCTCGGTTATGAAGCGGCCAAAGACGCAATGGCTTCCGGTTGGAGGCCTGGCGGAGGCATTATCGGCATCAACGACGGGGTCGCGTTCGGTCTGCTGGATGCGGCGACGGAGGCGGGCCTCGAGGCGGGGCGGGACTTCGCGGTGTTGGGGTTCGATGATGAACCACGGGCGCGCACCGTGGGACTGACAAGTCTCCGGCCTCCGATGCAGGGCATGGCCCGTGAGGCCGTTCGCCTGCTGCTGGATCATACCGCAGGGAACGACGGCAGCCTCCAGGTGCGATTGCGCGCCCAGGTCATCCCACGCGCGTCCACAGGCAAGCGTATGTCATGACGGCCCCACTCCTGAACAACCCTGTCCAACGCCTGCTTACCATGCTCACGCCCGACGCACCGCGCAAGCTGATCGCGCTTGCGGGCGTGCCTGGGTCGGGAAAAAGCACGCTGGCCGCCCGCCTGGCCGCTGAGGTAAAAGCCCTCGCGGGGCCGGATGCACTGGTTGCGATCGGGATGGATGGCTTTCATCTGTCCCAGGCTGCGTTGAGACGCATGCCGGATCCGGAGTCCGCTTTTGCCCGACG
>JBBRKX010000532.1:0-4597 GCA_038231675.1 Chthonomonadales bacterium
AGTGCCGCCTTCTCCGGAGACGACAGAGTGAGAACCAGCACGGAGGAACGATTGCCGTATTCGTTCCGATACCGCGTGAAATGCCCGCCCAGCGTGCCGTATCCACGCAACGGCTTTATCGGCAAACTCTGCTCCAGCTCAACGACGAGTTTAAGGGTTGCGGGAGCCGGTGCCGAGTGCACGGAATAGCCGAAACAGAGCAGCACGACGCCATAGAAACACGCACCAGGGAAGTGAGCAAAACGCATGGTGGAATTGAAATCTTTCATCAACTTAATTTTTAAACAAGTCGGCAAGCCATTTCCAGGCATACCGGTCGAACGCCGGTGACCAATCATGGGCCAGGTTCGGCAGCGACACCATCTCTTTTGGCGAGGTCAGGCTGCGGTAGGCGGCAAAGACCGCCGTGGGCAATGAAACCGGATCGATCAGTCCCATGTTCATCAGGATCGGGCACCGCACCAGAGGGGCGAAGTTCACGATATCGAAATAACTTTCGACACGCGTCCGATCGTCCCAGACGATACCCTCGCGGGAAAATCCATTCTCTCCGGACCTGCGCCGCGCATTCATGGTTTCGGTCCAGCGCAGCCAGGGGAGGTTCGCGAAATGGGCGATCCCAGGAACCGCGGCCCGAAGGCGAGGATTCAAAGCCGCGACCACCATGCTGAGCCGTCCGCCCCGGCTACCGCCGGCCGCAGCCAGACGCTCGGGGTCCACGCCGGGCAATGCGGCCAGCGCCGTCACCGCCTGCAGTGCGTTTCGATACACCTCATAGTGCTCGTACTGCTCGGGCCTGGTGTAGGTGGCCTCAGGCAAGGGAGGATAATTCTCGGCATCGACCGGAAAGCCATGGACCTGAACATCGATCGCGGCGAACCCATGACGCGCATGTTCCACCGGGGCAGGCCGCTTTCCGCTGCCTCCGCCGGGCAGCACGAGCAGACCTGGAAACGGTCCCGGCCCGACAGGCTTGGCAAACCAGCAATAGACTCGTCCGCCGCCGGGGGCGGCAAAGTCGGCTTTGTAGACCTCGATGTCGGTCGCACGATCCCCTTCAGGGTCGAAGCGCTCGGGCAGCGCGGCGTGCTCCCGATTATAGCGCCCGATCTCTCCGCCGCAAAGCGTAAACTGATGCTCCCATCGCAGATCGAGAGGCGTATTCTCGCACGATGTGCGCGCTGTCTCCCAGAAGGTAAGGAAGTCGTCCGGTCGAACTTCGAGGATGGGTTCCTCGTCTGCCCGCCATCCAAATGTGGTGCGCCCCGCAATGGAATCCGCGTCGGTCAGGTCCAACCGAACCTTCAGGTCGTAGAAACCCGGTCCCAAATTGTCCATCGGCAGTTGCATCGGGAAACTGTTGTCCATGCGGCCCAGCACGCTTCCGGCGAGGACCGGCGCTTCGATGGCATTGCGGCTGAGCGTCCAATGCAGCGTGAGCGCCCGACGAATGGGCAGGCATACGATCTGGACGGGACCGCTCTGGAAGAGAAAATCAGACTGCTCCGGCGCGATGAAGACCATCTCCTTCGAACGCGGCGGCGAAGGCTCCATATCGTACGGCCAGGGAAGGTTGATCAGCATGGCGGCGTTGTGTCTCCTCCGGACCGAGAGAGCGCACTGCGCAGGAAACGCAAATCGGTCCGCGCCATCTCGTGCCGTCCCTCTTTAAGACCCGGCGCTTCCACGACCAGAGCGCCTCGATAACCGGTTTCGCGCAACCCCAGCACCTGCTCCGCGACATCTTCCATCGCGCCCCCTTCCAGGGTGCTGCGATGCCACCGATTCCTTCCATACAATGCGTTCTTGAGGTGTACGTGGACGATGCAGGGCGCGAACAGCAACAGCTGCCGAGTCCAGGATTCCGCGCGGCCCATGGTGATGAGATTGCCGGTGTCCCACGTCACTCCCACCGCAGGCTGATCTGTCAACTGGATCAGCCGTAACGTGGACGCTCCGGTATCCGCGAGCGAAACCCCGTGCATCTCCACGCCGATCTTCACCCCGGCGCGTTCGGCTACCTCTCCAAGCGCATGCAGGGCATCGGCTCCGCGCTGAAAATGGACGTCCGTTCCCACTGCGGTCCCGTTTCGGTCCAGCTCTCCGTAGGCCGCGCCGGGCGCAAGCAAGGGACCGGCCAGGTTGACGGTGAGCACTCGGCATCCGCACTCCTCGGCCAGCATGGGGATCAAACGCGAGAAGCATGCGACATCCCCGGTCGCCCGCACAGCCTGGTCCTCGTCGCGGAGAACCCAGAGACCGCCGCCATAAAAGGTGTCCATGCGAACACCGCTCCCATCGCGCAGCCCACGCAAGTTTCGCACCGCTTCCCGTGACTCTGCCTCCGTGGGCCAACGGACGGGATTCGGTTCGCCGGCCGCCCCACGCGGAGCGTCCACCTCGACAAAATCGTATCCAATTTCCGATGCCATCGCGAGAAGGCTAGCGGGGTCGCCCGGCGCGAAGGTTGCGTGCAGACCGATCCTGAGCCCTGTGGCGTCCGATGGTTCCTCGCTCATGACAGGCTCTCCATCGCTCCGCCCGCCTCCGCCGACTTCCGGACCGCACCCAGCCAGCGCGAAACCGTGACGCCTTCCTCCAGAGTGACGGGCAGTGCGCCACGCCCTTCCAGATGATCGACGATGCCCGTGTAGATCGGAATGGGCGGCATGACTTCTTTCCGACGCACGGTCCGGGAGAACTCCTCGCCGTCCTTGCGTTTCCAGGTGAGGGTGAACTCGCCGTGCAAGTCCCCGTTGAGTTGCAGTGTACCCTCGCTGCCGATCACTTCCCAGCGGGGCAGCAGCAGGTGACTGAAGCCGCTCATCGTCAAAGTAACAAGGACATCCGATCCAAAGCGCAGGTTCGCCGAAAACAGATCATCACATTCATTTTCCGGGTTCACGGTCGTCACGTATCCCGAAGCCGAGATCGCCTTTGGTCCGAACCACTCGCACATCTGAGAGAGGAGATGGGGTCCCCAATCGTTCAGTCGTCCGCCGCCCATCGACTTTTTCAGCCGCCATCCGGTATCCGGGCTGGGGCCGCCAAGCGCCGAACGCACCAGGCGCACCTCACCCAGCGTCCCCGCTCGCGCCACCTCCAGGACCATCCGAAAGTCCGGGTCCCACCGACGATTATGAAACGGCAAGGCCAGGCGATCGTTGCGCCGAGCGGCGTCTTCTATCGTCCGCGCCTGTGCCTCATCCAGGGCGAATGGCTTCTCGACAAGCACATGTTTCCCCGCATCGAGCAGCCGGACGGCATCTCGGGAATGCAGCGCGGAGGGCGTGGCGAGCGTCACGCCTTTGACCTCCGTATCGGCGAGCAGGACGTCCAACGTAGGATAGATTCGCATCCCGTATGCTGCGGCCGCCTCTTCCGCCGCGTTGGGATCGATGTCGAAGATGCCGACAAGGTTCAATCCAGGGGTCTTAGCGATATCTTTCGCGTGTCCGCGCCCCGATCCGCCCACCCCGACGATCGCCCAATCCATCCTGTATCCCCTTCTACTCTCTGGTGCAGACGTATCTGATTGCCTCCTGCCGAGGCGCAAGATTTGATGCCCCAACAGCATCGTTACGGACGTTCTCTATACGGGCATATTCCTCCTGCGAACGACGCTGCCAAAACAGAAAATTACTGGTTGACAGATCCTAACGATGTTTGTTATACTCACTTTGCACAGGTTACTAAAGGCCTTTAGAAGGTGGACTTTTCCCGCAGTGAAAAGTCCGTGGACGGCCATTCCTTGCGCTATGCGGATGCAGGGATCAGCACCCGCTCTAAGAACTCTTATGATTACAATGAGTGACATCGCAAAAGAGGCGGGCGTATCCTTGACCACGGTCTCCTTTGTCCTGAACGGCGGCGCGATGGCCAGGCAGATAGGCCCATCGACCAGGACCCGCGTTCTTGAAGTTGCGCGTGAGATGGGATACCGCCGGAACGGCCTGGCCCATGCGGTGGCGGCCGGCAAGAACCCCGTCTTCGGATACCTGTCGGTCGAGCTATCCGAGCAGGATGCGCTTCTGCTGGACGGTATCCTCCAGGAAAGCGCGGGCGCGGGATATCTGGTCAAGCTTCTTGGGCGAGGCGAGGACGAGCATGACCTGGAAGTGGCGCGTCACTGTATCGAACAGCGTCTTGCAGGCCTGATCATTCGACGCCATGGGGCGGCGGTAGCCGTTTGTGAGGAGCTTAAGGGCTACAACATCCCGGTCGTTTTCGTAGACGATAACCGTGCCCATCCCGGCGCACGTTGCGTGGGCTCGGACGACCGCGAAGGATACCGGCTTGCGGTGGAACACCTCATAGCCCTCGGGCACCGCGCCATCGCCTACATGGCGGGCGGGTCCCGTCTTCCGCAGGAAATCCTGCGTAACCAGAGTTTTCACGACGTGATGCGCGAACACAACCTGCCGGTTCCACAAGGATGGACAACGGACTGTGGCTGGAGTTACCCTCGGCTGGCGGCATTGACGCGCACGTTGTTCAAAGGCGGCACAGAACAACCGACGGCCCTTGTGTGCGATGGAGATCCGCTGGCGGCGGTCGCCATCCGCACTCTTTCGACATTGGGCTTGCGCGTTCCCGA
>JBBRKX010000533.1:0-4589 GCA_038231675.1 Chthonomonadales bacterium
CCAAGAGCAACGCAGGGCAGACAACAGGGCTGTACTCTTGTCAAGTTTGGCGAAGGTATTGGTTAGTAGGGTTCCTTTTTTGCTGTATGCAGAGGAAAGATCTCCCCAGCCACAAGGGCTTAAGCATGACGATCAGCCCAACACCGGCATGAATTCCTCACTTCGGTTCATTCGATAAGATGCTCGATGGATCCTTTCGTCGAACGGCAGGACTTGCTGTTCTCCTGTCGAACACTCTTCCATACTCAAAAAATTATCTACATCGCACGGGTGGCCTTTCCACGGACCACCCGGAACCGCGCTGAGGACGAAAAAGAGGAAAGTTACGGTGCGCTCCAGGAAGCGAAAAATATCGATTACGGTCATTCTACTGATTGCCGGTATAATCTGGCTTGGGTACGCCACTCTGCGCCAGGCCCGCCTCGATAAAACGCTGATCCAATCCATTCGAGCCGATGATACCTTCGGTGCATTGCACGTCTTAAAGAATGGCGCGGATCCAAATGCCCGCGACTATGGCAAAAGCGACGGGGCGTTCTGGCCGCCTATAAAACGGAGGTTTCAGCGGCTATTCTTTCGACATTCCCTCCACGAACAGGATCAGCCTATTTCCGCGCTCGCGCTGGCGGCGCAGTATGCGGATGTCTCATGCGTGCGAACGCTGCTGGAGCATGGAGCGGATGTAAATGCTCGAGAAGATTACGGCGAAACGGCGTTGATGATGGCTGCGACCGATGGCTGCGATGACAATATCAGTGCGCTTCTGGATCATGGGGCGAACGTAAACCTTCGAAACCAGGCCGGGGAGACAGCGCTCATTATGGCGGCGCAGGATGGCAATGACGCGGCGGTCTTCAATCTCCTTGATGCCGGCGCGCGTGTTAATTTTCGCACAAAGGATGGGAGTACCGCACTGGATGCGGCGATCGCAGGGGATAACACCGCAGTAATCGCGCTCTTAAAAAAGCACGGCGCAGCCGCCCGTTCGTTGCGCGATAAGCCCCTGGATCAGGGCGGTGTTGACCAGATAGATCTCCATGTACGACCATACGGTTAGCGAATGTGGAAGCTTTGCTGGGCGCGATGCGTCCGCTGCCGAATGCCCGCCTGGTCTATGGGGTCAGCAATTAGAGTGGGAGGCTGGCTTCCGCGCGAACGACACAATATCGCGCTGCGATGGCCTTTGTATTGTCCTGTTGGCTAGCGTTGAGCTTGTGCGAGGAAATAGGGATTACAAAGTTGCAGAGCGAAAATGAGGCTTACGCCGGACTATTGCATGGGCACGTATCAGGGTTCGTGGGGAGGCTGCGTCAGCTTCCGCCCGACCGTTGGGACTGGCAGATCGATATCGCGGCCCCTTCGGCGCGCACTCTGGCGGAACACACCTGGCAATGGCTGGTCTGTGATCGACAGCACATCCTTGAGTCAGATCTAAATTTGCACCTGGATGTGCCGACGCCACCAGAAGATCCACAGGCCAGGCAGAAGTGGACACATGGAAGGCAATGATTCTCGCCATGACTCTCAAGTATCTCAACGAACCGCGCAGTCAATTCGGGATCTTCGAGATGAATATCTGCGGGTTCGTCTGCCATATGATCTAGAATTGTATCTACAAGCATGGCCAGTTCTCGACCATCTACTTTGCCCTGGGGCTGGACGGCACAGAACCCTATGCGGCTCCCTTCCCAAATCCGCACTATGCGCAAATGCGCAGCGGCGAACTGAAGTGAGAACAGGAATGGGTATTGTGATACTGCGGCAGGGGAGCAATCGAGTGGAGCAAACTTATTTCGCACTGCGGACGAAGATTCTCCGCAGAACTCTCCTGGGAGGATAGCCCATGGCGCGTGAAGAGGTTCCTGTGTCGCCGGACCAGATTCCGGCAGAGGTCCGCGATTATATGGCCGCTCTTCAGCAGTGCCACGACCATCCGTTCGTCCAGCATTATTTTCACCAGGTGACCTGGCTGTCGGTCTCAGTGCCGGATCACGGCCAGGTAGATTTCTATGCACTGGAGTTTCGGATGGGGATCCGGGCGGCGATGATCTGGCAGGATGGCGAGGGAAACTGGGGGACAGGCGGCTGGATCACCTTATCGCATCCGGATGCAGACATCACGCGCCCGCCGTCCCCGCTGTCGCTAAACTACTTTCAGGAAGTGGCGGGCAGCCCATCGCTGGGGGCCGCTCTGGATCTGCTGGCCGCGAGCAAAAGCGAAGACACTGAGATCGGGACCTGATAAAGCTATTTCCAGGATCACGATGGAGTACACCGGCTAAATATAGTGTCGCCTGATCATGGTCTACACGCGGTACTTCTCGCATTTTGTCATGCCGATGCGCCTGTTTTCTGAGCACAAGCGGATCCCAGCCCCATGCTCGAGACGCGAAATCGCTCACGGACACTCGAGGCTCCAGTGTATAATGAAGCAATCGCAAATTTGTCTTCTTCCGTTCGACAGCGAGGAAATGTATGGACTATCGAGATATTCTTACATTGGAGCCTGGTAAACGTAGCGGCAAGCCCTGCATACGGGGAATGCGTATCACTGTATACGATGTCTTGTCCTACCTAGCAGCCGGGATGACACCCGAGCAGATCCTGGCTGATTTCCCCTATCTGACCCTTGAAGATATCCATGCTTGTCTGAGTTATGCGGCTGACCGTGAACGCCATACCTACATTGCAGCATGAAACTGCTATTCGATCACAACCTGTCACCGCAATTGGTAAACCAACTGACCGACATATTCGCAGGAAGCTCACATGTTGCTTTTCATGCCCTGGATAAGGCAACCGATGTGGATGTCTGGCAATTTGCACGCGACCACGGATATGTTCTCGTAACAAAGGACTCAGATTTCTACGACTTGAGTCTGTTGCGCGGGTTGCCTCCAAAAGTAATCTGGCTTCGCTCTGGCAATTGTACGACCATGGCTATCGAAATGCTGTTGCGGAATTGCCATCAGGATATTCTGCTTTTTGAGGCCGATGCAGAGTTAGGCACCCTGATTTTGCAGAAGAAGTGAGAGTATTACACCAGACGACACTTGAGCAACCTATAGTGGCCCATCGCCGATGCCGAGGTCTATGCAGATATGCTACGTTACCGCATTCCGGAGAATTAGATCCTACTGAGCCCGGATAAATCCTTCCCGGCATCGGCAGCACCTTTGTTGCGCGAAATCGCACGGCGTCTCGCCCCAGATCAAGTCTAATCCTGATGCAACACAGAGCGGTCGTGAACGGACCTCTAACGTTTGTCATCCAGGCGGCACTGCGTGATTCCGCGCCTACGTCGGACAAACGCAGTTGCTGCTGTCAGAATAGAAAGTAGCGTTGCGCGAGGGGCAAGGTCTGGGCGGGTTCGCAGGTGAGGAGTTCTCCGTCGGCGCGGACTTCGTAAGTTTCCGGATCCACGGTTAGCTTCGGCATGCTGCGGTTGTGCACCATGTCGGCTTTTCCGATTGCGCAGCAGTTCTCCACCGCAACCGCTGTTTTCTTTAGACCCAATGATTCCGGCACACCTGCATCCAGCGCGGCTTTGGAGACAAACGTGAGACTGGTCGCGGCAATCGCGCCACCGAACGCCCCGAACATCGGGCGGTAGAGGACGGGCTGCGGAGTGGGGATAGAGGCGTTTGCGTCGCCCATCACACTCCAGGCGATAAAGCCGCCCTTGATCACCATCTCCGGCTTCACACCGAAGAACGCCGGCTTCCAGATAACGAGATCCGCGAGCTTTCCCGGTTCGATCGAGCCGATGTGACGGGCAAGACCGTGGGTAATCGCCGGATTGATCGTATACTTTGCGATATAGCGCTTCACCCGGAAGTTATCGTTTCGGTCCGGATCGCCCTTGAGTGCGCCGCGTTGGGTCTTCATCTTGTGCGCCGTCTGCCACGTCCGCATCACTACCTCGCCGATACGCCCCATGGCCTGTGAATCGCTCGATATCATGCTGAAAACGCCCAGGTCATGCAGGATATCCTCGGCCGCGATCGTTTCCGGGCGAATCCGACTCTCCGCGAACGCGACGTCCTCCGGAACCTGCGGATTGAGGTGATGACAGACCATCAACATATCGAGATGCTCGGCGATCGTATTGACCGTAAAAGGACGGGTCGGGTTGGTGGAGGAAGGAAGGACATTCGGCAAAGCCGCGATGCGGATGATGTCCGGGGCATGACCGCCTCCCGCTCCTTCCGTGTGGTAGGTATGGATGGTCCGTCCACCGATGGCCTTGATCGTATCCTCAACAAAACCGGCCTCGTTGATGGTGTCGGTATGGATCGCCACCTGCACATCGTAACGCGCCGCCGCCTTCAAACAGGCGTCGATTGCCGCCGGGGTCGTTCCCCAGTCTTCGTGCAGCTTGAGGCCGCAGGCTCCCGCTTCGATCTGCTCCGTAAGCGGCGTCACCGCGTCGGCGTTGCCCTTGCCCAGGAAACCAAAGTTCATCGGCCAGGCTTCCGTGGACTGGAGCATCCGGGCGATATTCCACGCGCCCGGGGTGCAGGTCGTGGCGTTCGTGCCCGTCGCCGGGCCGGTGCCGCCGCCAATCATGGTGGTCGTGCCGCCGGAGA
>JBBRKX010000534.1:0-4589 GCA_038231675.1 Chthonomonadales bacterium
ATTGGAGAGCAACTTGGGATCCTCGATCTGGAGCGCGGCGTAAAGCTGAGCGGATCGCGCTTTTATGTCCTGCGCGGGCTGGGTGCAGCGCTTCAGAGGGCGCTCATCACTTTTATGCTGGACCTGCACATCGAGAACCATGGCTATACCGAGGTGTATCCGCCGTTCGTGGTCAAACAGGAGTGCCTGGTCGGCACGGGCAACCTCCCCAAGTTCGCGGACAACCTGTATCACGATGTCGAAGAGGACTTCTGGCTGGTTCCCACCGCAGAAGTGCCGGTGACGAATTTACATCGTGACGAGTTGCTTGAGGCAAGCGTGCTTCCGCTGCATTACGTGGCGTATACGCCCTGCTTCCGACGCGAAAAGATGTCGGCGGGCCGGGATGTGCGCGGCATCAAACGCGGCCATCAATTCGACAAGGTCGAGATGGTCAAGTTGTGTGCGCCGGAATCCTCGGATGCGGAGTTGGACACGCTGCTGGACAACGCGGAGGATGTGTGCCGGGCGCTGGAGATTCCCTATCGGGTAGTTCAGGTATGCACGGGGGACAAGACGTTCTCTTCGGCGATCACCTACGATCTGGAAATGTATGCGCCGGCGAGCAAGGGGGAAGAGGGCGGCGAGTGGCTGGAAGTCTCTTCCTGCTCGAACTTCCGCGATTTCCAGGCGCGTCGCGCTAACCTGCGTTATCGACCCGAACCAAAAGCAAAGCCGGAATATCTGCATACCCTGAACGGATCGGGGCTTGCGCTTCCGCGCGTGATGATCGCCATCCTCGAGAATTTTCAGAATGAAGATGGCAGCGTGACGATTCCCCCTGTTCTTCGGCCCTACATGCATGGGCGAGAAACGATCTCGCGCGCATAAATGAGCGCGCCCCCGCAAAGGGGCGCGCTCATTCCGGCTCCCCCGCCCCTTCCAGGATCAAATCCTGCGTGGTCGGGAACTGTGCATACCAGAGGGCGAGCGCGTCATGCAAATGGCGCGCGTACTGGTAGTGCGCGCCCGTTCCCGTCCGCAATTCCCCTTCGTACAGAAACTTGTCCGCGGTAGTCGTGTGCTCGAAATAGTACTGGGTGCCCAGCAGCGTCCAGTACACATATCCCGGATCTCCAGCGCGCAGGCGGTTCAGTGCGATGACGGAGGCCTTGCGCCCGACTTCGATCAGCGGGCGCAAAGCGCCGTACAGCGCGAGTGCATCCCGGTCCGTGGCGGCAATCGCATCGAGCGCCCCGTAAAATCCCAGCGGCACGAATGGGCAGTACTTTGTCCCCGTTCGATGACGGTTCAGATCCCGTATCTCGGCGAGCGCCACGGCTTCCCATGCAAACCGAACGGAAGTGCGCCGGATGCTGGGCCCCACCCAGCCATATCGATTGTCATGATGCTTCAAATCTTCTTCCAGGTCCTGTTCCTGAACGCCACAGGGCAGCATCACCTGAAGCGAAGCCTTTGCGGGCTTCGCGATGTCTTCCGTGGATCCGTCCAGCCGATCGATGGGGCGCTCCGCCAACCTGCGGAGGGCCTGAAACTCCGCCGCCAGCCCCTGGGTAAACGACTCTTTTTCAGTAGCATGTCGGAGCAGTCTGGGCGCGCAGAGGCCGAGTTCCTCCCGAATGGCGGCGCCGGCTGAACGCGCTTCCGGCAGCGCATGCGACAGGAGGTTCTGGCAAAGCTGCACCCAGCCGCGTGCCGACATGATGAGCATGACATTCGTGGATGCGGCGGCGGGCAGAAAGTAGCGTGCCCGATCGAAGCCGAAGTTTCTTTTCATGCGCGCGACTTGCTTGCGCGCCTTATCCGTGGGATCCTCGAACAGACTGCTGGGTATGCGCGCCAGTTCCGGACGACGCCCACCAAGCTCTTCCCAGAGTTCGGTCGCATCCTGGACGGCTTGAAAGCACTCGTCCATCAGTGCGCGCCACGTGACCGCATCCGCTTCCGGAACCCCAAGCTCCCTCGGATCGATCAGGGCGTCCGAGTCGAATCGGATGTAGCGTGTAGACGATTCCTGCCCTCCCGCCGTGGGGCAAAGCGACCAGATCACATAGGCCAGCCAGATCGATAGACCATCCAAAAACATTGCCACCGGAGCCATGTCCGCAATAGACTGGTGTCCATAGTCGATCATGCGAAAAATCGAATCGACGGATCTGTCCAGGTTATTGGGATCGATCTTCCCCAGAATCGCGTCCAGCCCCTCGTTATTCCGTGAATAGCGAGCGCCGCTCGCGGCAAGGAGTTCCGGAGTAAGGGCAGGACGCCCCGCAGCGGACGCGGCTTCCGTGGGCCGAACCGCGACATGTGTGACTTTCATCGTATCTCGCCTGGTTCCAATCTCATTTAGGGGAGAAGCGCGGGCCGTCGCGCTTCCGGGTTTGCATTCGCTCCGCTGGCGCTGGTGTGGTTCCCATCGTAAATGCCGCCCGTGGTGGTGAAGCTCTGTCCCACTGCAACCCCGGAGATGCCGGCGGTGTCGCAGGCGAAAGTCGCGTGACCATTCTTGACTTCTAACTCCCAGGAGCCATCCACCATGTTCAGCTTAATCAGCGTGTGCTCCATAACAACATGTTTCTTGCCCTTCGCAGGCGTCACAAACCAGACACGCGTCGTCTGTGCCGCAGGGCGGCCAAAGGTGAGCACAGGCCCGCCGCCAGGCGATCTCAGCACCCAGGGTTGGATAAATCCCGGCGGCGCAGCCTCATAGACTTGCCCGGTATTTTCCGCTCGTGACACCATTTTGACGATAAGATGGTTTGAACGCTCTACGGGAAGGCCGTCCAGGGAGAAGACGAACAGCGCTCCCATGCGAGTCGGAGTATTAAACCTTAAACTCCCGAGCACGTAGGTCTGGCTGGGAACGAGTTCGCCCGCGACCATGCGGAGGGTCGGCGTCACTACCTCCAGCCTGCCTTCCTTAGTAAGCCGGGTGATCTCGCCCGTATCGCTGACCCATTTCCCCGTGGATATGCTGGAGGGCAGGATCGGTGCACCGCGCTGCGCCAGCCGAGTGAATTCCGCTCGAAGGGCCTTCAAGTCGCTGCTCGTCCGGGTTGGAACGATACTTCCCGGGTCGTTTGCCGCGCCGGCAGTGGTGCTGGATACCCGGACCGACCAGGCCGCGCGATTTAAATCTCCCGTCGTGCTCGGCCAGTTGTAGAGCCGATCCTGCGGATAGACCAGGGTTATCGCGTGGATCGCGGGCTTGATCGCTCCCGTCATAAATGCCCGCCCGGCAAGCGCGTATAGCCCCCAGACCGTCGGGTCCGATTGAACCGCAAAGGCATTGAGCGCATCCGAACCCGCGCCATTGGGTGCGCGGTTCGTCTGGTAACCGAAGAGAAGGATGGCGTCGTAGTCTTGCAGAGCGGCATAGGCCAGGGCTTCGGGCACCGAAGACGCACGATTGCGGTTAGGCCATGTTGTGTCCCACTCGCGGATCACAACGGGCTTGTTGTTCCAGCGCAACGCCGCCGTATAGGGTGCGAAGCCTCCCGCAGTATCGTCCCTCAGCGAATTGCGATTGCCGAAGTAACTGGCTCCCGGCGTCCTTGCATCGCCGTCTATTCCCTCTCCATACCAGTTTTCCGCCGTGAAGTCGCACTCCTGCGCGGCCGAGGCCACATCCGGAATGATGTCATTGGAGACGACAGCCGTAATCGGAATGCGCAGCCCGAGTTCATGCAGATATTCGCGCATCTCGCCGAAATAAGCATGCTGCAGTTCAGACAGAAACTGAACCCCATCGCGCAGACGACCGGAAGCGCGTCGAACATCCGCTTCCGTCTGGTCGTTCGCGGGAAGAGACGAAAGTCGTATGAGGTCCGGTAAATCCACCGATTGCTGGGTCGGATCCTCGTTCGGTCGGAGCGCGGGAAAAGTTCCAATCATGCCCCATGCGCTCGCCAGTTTGTCCCGGCTGCCATAATGATCGCGCAGCCATTGATTCCAGCGTAACCGCAGATCGGTTCGATACGGCTCCACCAGGGCTTCCAGCTTTTCCGGGTAGAGAAAAAAACCGTGTTCATTACACATCTCGACCATCGCGAGCGCGGGATCGTCGATCATTTTCAGGCCGGAATAGGGATTTTTATGTTTTAAGAGCTGCATCGCATACTCTTTTTGCAGTTCGATCAGATATCGGTCATAGAGTGCGTAAGGACGTGCGCCACGGTCGAGCTTATCGGCATTGAGAACACCGTCTCCGGCTTTGAACGTTCGAAAGTCGAGGAGATCGACATAGTAGTAAATCCCATGACGGCGCAGTGAATCGGTCCAGTGGTCGAGACGATCGAGATAAACGGGGTCCAGGTGTCGGGAATCCCTGGAGTCCACTTTACCGAGAATGCAGTTGCGGTTATCGATCGCTTCAAGACGCACCAGATTTAGTCCGGCTCGGGCAAACGTCTCGACGACCTGCTCGATCTGCTCCGGTGGAATGTTGAGGCGCGTGCTGGAAACATTGATTCCCCAGAAGCGCGCCCGCGTTCCATCCGACCAGTAGAAATGCCCATCGTCGCCCCGAGTGAGAAACCCATGTTTTCCAGCGGGCTTTTCCAGCGTCCGGCTGAAGTCCGGAAGGCACG
>JBBRKX010000535.1:0-4585 GCA_038231675.1 Chthonomonadales bacterium
GCGCTTGCCGACCTCGAGCGAATGCTTATCATGGTATGGGAGTCGCGCATGACCCGCGCGCTTCTCGGAGGCTTTCTGGCGTACCATATAGCCGAGGTTTTGTTAAGTCGAGGTAGCCGTGCGGGTGAAATTGCTATCTATGCAGTCGCATTCGCTACCGGCATCCTACTTATAATTTCCCGGCCTCGATCTATAGTCGGTTTCTTTCCTTGTGCTTGCGGAACTCGAAAGAGCGTCGTGGTAGGATG
The DNA here is from genome assembly GCA_038231675.1 of Chthonomonadales bacterium. Lineage (GTDB taxonomy): Bacteria > Armatimonadota > Chthonomonadetes > Chthonomonadales > Chthonomonadaceae > JBBRKX01. Next base: position 249 of record JBBRKX010000535.1, read on the forward strand.
TTTTGCTTTATGGGGATTGGTGAACATCGCGTGGATGGGAGATTGGATTGCACACCTCTCTTATCAACAGCGCGATACCGACCGTTGGCTGGCAGAAAATCTGCCCTCTGGGACGGTGCTCATCGGGGATGTAGCGCCGGGACTGAGTATGAACAACCCGTTTGAAGCCATCAATGTTATTCCGGGGCTTTGCAATGACGACCGCCCCCTTGAAAAGTATCCTTCCCGTCGGCGAGTCATTGTAATCCTCGATGGGAAGGCAAAAGAGGCCTGGTGGACAAAACACTATCCGCTCCAGGTCATGAATGATCGTCGGGTTGGTCCTTTTAATAGGATAGTTCGCTGGCCCGTCGGTATCTATCCGGTTAGGTGAATCATCGCATATGCCAAGAGATCATAGTATCCACAAAGTAATGTTGATCGGCTCCGGGCCCATCATCATCGGTCAAGCTGCGGAATTCGATTACGCCGGGACCCAAGCCTGTCGATCCCTGCGTGAAGAAGGCATCTCAGTCGTCCTAATCAATTCCAACCCGGCGACCATTATGACCGACGCGGAGATGGCGGACCGAGTGTACATCGAGCCATTGAACGTCGAGTTCGCGGAGCGCATTATTGCGCGAGAAAGGCCGGATGGGCTGCTGGCTACGCTGGGCGGGCAGACCGGCTTGAACCTCGCAACGCAGCTGGCAGAAGCCGGGATCTTAGAAAAATACAACGTCCGCCTTCTCGGTACGCCCCTGGAATCGATCAAGAAGGCGGAAGATCGGCATGAGTTCCGTGAATTGATGCGGGCGATCGGAGAGCCCGTACCTGAGTCCTGGATTATCGAGGACGAGTCTCAGCTGGAGGGCCCCGCGCAATCGGGAATCTGGCCGTTGATTGTTCGTCCCGCCTATACGCTCGGCGGGACAGGCGGCGGGATCGCCCGCAATCGCGCGGAACTACATGAGATTACGCGGGGCGGGCTGGCGCTTTCCATGCGCCATCAGGTGATGGTGGAACGGTATCTAGCCGGTTGGAAAGAGGTGGAATATGAGGTGATGCGTGACGCCAATGACACGGCGATTACCATCTGCAACATGGAAAACTTCGATCCGATGGGGGTTCATACCGGCGACAGTATCGTGATTGCGCCGTCCCAGACCCTTTCCGATAAAGAGTACCAGATGCTTAGGACGGCATCGCTCAAAATCATTCGGTCTCTCGGCATCGAAGGAGGCTGTAATGTACAGTTGTCGCTTGACCCGAACTCCTTTGCTTATTATGTCATCGAAGTGAATCCGCGTGTTTCGCGTTCTTCCGCGCTTGCTTCCAAAGCCACGGGATATCCCATCGCGCGCGTCTCGGCGAAAATCGCCGTGGGGCTTCGTTTGGACGAGATCGAAAATGCGGTGACGAAAAAGACGCTTGCTTGCTTTGAGCCCGCTCTGGACTATTGTGTCGTTAAAATTCCGCGCTGGCCGTTCGATAAATTTTCGGCTGCGGATCGCCGGATCGGCACTCAGATGAAAGCGACCGGAGAAGTGATGGCCATCGACCGGGCTTTCGAACCCGCGCTCATGAAGGCGATCCGCTCGCTAGAAATAGGCGTTTATGGGCTTACTAACAAGACCGCGCATCAGCTTAGCGATATTCAACTTGAGGAGGCCATTCGCGTCCCCAATGATGAGCGCCTCTGGGCCATAACGGAAGGTCTTCGACGTGGTATGATGGTCGAGGAGATCTATGCGCTAAGCGCAATCGATCCCTGGTTTCTGCGAAAACTGCAGGCATTGGTCAATATCGAGACGCGGTTGAAGATTAATGGATACGCGATTGCCCGACTGGCAAACGAGCCTGTAATCGCTGAGGCGGGTATCCTCGCGGCGGGAACTGAGGAAGGCGCAAGCGGCAGTGTGCTCGATATGCATCACCGCATGGTCGATCTGTTGCGGGAAGCGAAGCGCGCCGGTTTCGCCGACCGAACCATTGCGGAGTTTGCAACGATTTCTGAAAGCAAGATACGTCTGCTCAGGAAAAGGCTGGGAATCATTCCGTCTTACAAAATGGTGGATACGTGTGCGGCCGAGTTCGATGCCGCGACACCTTATTACTATTCCTGTTACGATTCGGAAAACGAGCAATAAGCACAAATCGCGGGCGATCGAACGCTTTTCCCCTATCCGCATTCGTATGATTCAGCGGTGGTGCGCGGTGTCCCTGCTGGAGGTATTGCGATGCATATTCGGTTAGAAGATATTGAGGAACAGATCGCGGAGAAACTCGTCGAGCGTCTCTGTTCGCCTTTGAACGACTTTTTGCTGGACAACATCTACTGGAAGGGCCTTTTTCGAACACGCAAGCGCGACCCTAATCCGGATGAAACGGCCGCGTATCTTTTGCGCTCCGAACAGGGCAATCAGTCCGTGAATCGCACCGTTGTAGGACTCCTCGCCCCCTTTTTCGTAGCGGTGCCGCTCTCATTCGAGCTCGGAATGCTGTCGCCTGCTCTATCGCTTTTTTCGTTCGCCGCAGTATATGCCGGCGGTGCGTCAGCCGGAATGTGGTGGGCCGCGAAAGCGACGCCGATCGCGCGGCTTAAGAAGAAGGTGACAGTGGAAGAGTTGCGCGCCGTATTTCCTTTGTTATCGCTCACGCGCGCGGAGCGCGTATATTGCGATACGGTCTTGTTTCTCGCGGCCATGGATGTAGAAGCCGGCGCTGAAGTCAGTCTTCACGATACCTTACGCCAGTTGAACAGTTTGCTGACGCAGAGCCGAAAGCTGGAGGATCGCAGGAAAAGTTTGCTTCCCGTGCTTGGAACGAATACGCTTGCTGAACTACAAAACGAATTCGGCGATTTGGGCAGTCGATTGGACGCGACTACAGACGCGGTTGCGCGCGATTCGCTACAGCAAAGTTTACGAATGTGCTCGGTTCGCATGGAAAACGCGCGTGCTTTCGAACAGGGCCTTGTTCGCCTGAACGCTCAACAGGAGGCGATCGTCCATACCATCGCCTCCGTTCACTCGGCACTGGCGCGCATGCAGATCGCTTCAGAGCCGGCAACGGCAGCATCGGCGGCGGATATATCACATACGGTTGCGGATATGACGCAGCAAACCTATGCGGTCGAGCAGGCCGTTCAAGAGGTCATGACGCTCCGATCGAGTTAAAAGTCGGTTGTTTAGGCGGTTGCATCATGTGGATTGCCGCCAGGAAATGTAGGACGCGGGTATGCGCGTCTCGGAAGATACGGAGAATATTTTGTCTGAAACGCGCAAGAAGATCGTCGTCATTGGCTCCGGACCTATACGGATCGGACAGGGCATCGAATTCGACTACTGCTCGGTCCACTGCGTCTGGGCTTTGCGAGAGGCGGGTTATGACGCACTGATCATCAATAATAATCCGGAGACGGTTTCAACGGATTTCGATATTTCGGATCGACTTTTCTTTGAACCGCTTACCACGGAAGACGTGCTGAATATCCTCGACCGTGAGGAACCCGAAGGGGTGATCGTTCAATTTGGCGGCCAGACCGCGATCAATTTAGCCAAACCTCTGCATGAGGCAGGCATACGCATCTTAGGAAGCTCTTCGGAATCAATCGATCTCGCTGAGGATCGTGACAGGTTTGAACGCGTTTTGACCGAGTTGGGTATCCCGAAGCCTGCGGGCCGCGCCGTGTCCACCGCAGAGGCAGCGCTCATCGTAGCCGAGGAGATCGGCTATCCCGTATTGGTGCGGCCGTCATATGTGCTTGGTGGGCGAGCGATGGAGATCGTTTACAACGAGGTAGATCTGCAACGGTATATGACCTATGCGGTGGACGTTTCCCCGAAAGCACCTATCCTCGTGGACAAATATGTGTTGGGCAAAGAGGTGGAAGTAGACGTAATCGGAGATGGGGTGGACTGTTTATTACCGGGCATCATGGAGCATATCGAACGGGCAGGCGTCCATTCCGGCGACAGTATGGCCGTGTATCCACCACAATCTCTTTCACGCGCCGTCATCGACCAGATCGTTCGCACTGCGACTCTATTGGCTCGCAGGCTTGAAGTGCGTGGATTAATGAATATTCAATTTGTGGTCGATAACGCAACCGACACCGCTCAGGTACTGGAAGTGAACCCGAGAGCCTCTCGAACCGTCCCTTATTTAAGCAAGATCACCGGGATCCCGATGGTGAAAGTCGCCACCCATATCATGTTGGGTAAGTCGCTGAAAGAACAGGGGTATATCTCAGGTCTGCACCCGAATCAGGGCAGTATTTGCGTCAAGGCGCCATTCTTCTCCTTTGCGAAACTGGCTCAGGTCGATATTGGTTTAGGCCCTGAGATGAAGAGCAC
>JBBRKX010000536.1:0-4585 GCA_038231675.1 Chthonomonadales bacterium
GCGACCAGATCGAAGCCGCTCCCCAGTCGCTTGACCCCGGTAAGCGCCAGGGCGAAGGTATCGCCATTGCGCACTTTGGCGTAGCTTTTATAGCCTGCTGTAAGCGACACCTGATAGCCGGGCACTCCGAAGGGGCTATGCAAGTAACGGAGCGAAAGCGCAACGCTATTCCCATCGGCGCGAAACGTATCCGCCACGCCGCCGAAGGCCCGCACGTCGTTACCGAAGGCATAGTAGTCCTGGAGGCGCAAATCCACGCGATCGATTGGGTCCGGCGCGATGTTGTACACGATGCCGCCATAAAGCACGTTCGATGCGCCCCCGTCACCTCGTCCGAGGGTGCGCCGCTCGTATCCGCCGCCCCAGAGGGGAATCTTCTCGGTCGCTTCCAGAGTCGGCATGCCTTGATACTGGAAGTTGACCCCGTAGGAATTGATGCCGCTCTGCCCGATGGAATTCCCGGTGGAGGTAATCAAGTTCTGAGCATGCGCGTTCAGGAAATAATGCAGGTTGCGGTTGAGCACGACCGTCGCCTGATTGGAATAGCGATGTTCTTCCACGTTCGCGCCGTCGGAAAACGGGTTCAGGATATTGACGAACTCATTGAGTTCGTCTCCCCGTATCGTGGGGAAGTCGATCAAGCGTGTTCCCGTATCCGTGCGCCCGATGTAGGTCTCCAATCGCCGTGCCTGGTAGTCGGCATAGAGCTGATGCAGGAAGAAACTGGTGCCACTGGGCTCGCGATCACTTTCCGTCGATGTCGTTCCGATAACGAAGCTTCCGATCCCACCCTTGTGGAACAAGCGTTCCGAGATCCCGAGCAGGAGCGCAGAATCGGACACATTGATTCGACTGGTGCTGGAGCGTGCCCCGCTGGGCAGCGTCAGGCGCGGGGAATGGAGTTCCAGGGTGCCGATGCCCGTGCCATCGAGTTCGATCTGCGGCGCGACGCTGGGCTGTTCCGGAATAGGCGTCTGCTGGGCCTGACCACCACGTGCGAACATGGGCAGACATGCGGCGGTAAGTGCCAGCAGCGCGGTATAGGGTCGATTTCTCAATGCGGCTCTCCTTATTTTCTCTTGCGCGTTCGCGACGTTGGTCGGGCAATTTACGAGTTGAGGGTGATGATATCCTTGAAGTGGAAGCCCGCTTCTTCAGCATCCTCATACATCAGGTGCGTCATCATGCCGCCCGGAGAAATACCGTTGTTCATAATGCTCAGGTCGCTATGGTCATGGAAATGCCAGTGGCCGGGGTTCGTTCCCTGGATCAAGATATCCGCGCTGCTTCCCGGATTCACGGGAATCGTGTTCATGCGTATCGGCGTGATAAGCGGGGAGCCGTCCGTGCAAACGTGCCAGAAATCGTGCCCATGAAGATGCATGTTATGGAGCATCAGGCCGGCATTGATGAGCCGGACTCGGATATTCTCGCCCGTCTTGATGTGTAGATGCTCCGTCATCGGATAGGGCCTGCCATTGATCATGAAGAAGTTGGGCTCTATACGCCGGCCCGGCCCGGTCATGCTGCGGTGGTAAGGGGGAACCCATCCCTCCTTGACCGCCTTCTGGAAGGTCTCCTTGTCGGCAAACCAACCCATCATATGCCCATCCATTTTCGCCATCAGCTTGGAGGAGCTGTTCATGTAATCCATGACATGGCCCATCCGCAACATATCGTTCATCTGTTCGCGCAGAAACTCCGTGTCCACCTCGCTTAAAACGAGCGTGTACTCCCGGTCGTAAGGAAAGGTCTTTTGCACGATATCCTCGGTGGCCGGCTCGATGATAAGCGAGCCGTACAGCCCTGCCTGGATATGCATATTGGTCATGTTGTGGCAGTGATAGAAGTGGGTTCCTGCGGGCTGCGCCCGGAAGAGGTAAGTAAAGGTCTGGTTATAGCCCACCGGATACTGCGTCCCTAACGGCACGCCGTCCATCTCGCAAGGAACATACATTCCGTGCCAGTGGATGGTATGGAAGTCATGGGTCTTGTTGGTCAGGTTGACCTTGATCCATTCGCCTTCCTTGACCCGGATCTCGGGACCAGGCAGGGTGCCGTTGAACGTATAGAAGTGATGCTCCTCCAGAGGTAAGATCTCTATCTTGGTGACGTTTACTTCCATATTGAACTCATGGATCCTGTCACCGGGTTTCGGCATCTCCCGCGGGTTCCATTTGGGAGCCGTTTCGCTAAGAACCTCTTTTGAAGGCCATCCTGAAGCGGGTACGCTCTCTATAGGCGCCGCAAGGGCGGGACTTTTCCCCAGAAGCATCCCCGCGCCCGTGGCTCCGACGACGCGCGCCAGGGAGGCAAGAAAGCCTCGCCGCTTCGATGTCTTATCAGGTTTCATATGTTCTCCACCGTCCCTTTCAGGACACGCCTGAAGAGGTGGCTATTGGTAAACGTAAGGTAAAAAAACGATTCAAATGCCTGCGCTTGTGCTCATCCGGGCCGGGCAGCAAATTGCAAACGCGGCTTCAAGGCGCTTCGGCGAAATCGATGCGTCGATCCGTCAGAATTATACTGGTCGGCCGAAACAAAGGGATTTATTCCGGAAACAGAATCATGCCTGAAAGGGCGGAGCACGGGGCGAAGAAGAAGCAAGTGCGGCACTTTTTGCCGTAATCGGGGCGCTGACAATCGGCGGGCCATGCCGGAACATGGAGGGGGTAAGTGGGAAATGGGCGGTCACGAGCAGGGCTGCGGGCAACCAGACAATCGTTGTCTGAGTTGCGGGAGCGCTTTCGGGATCGGACTTTAGCGTGCAGGGACAGCCATTCGTATGGCGACCGCTGGAGCGTGCCGCATCATGACAACTATTCTCATGAGCGGACTGGCACGCACAGGTCGCCGGATGGGAACGGCAGCATACATGAGACGAAATCGATTCAACGGACGCAGATGCAGGTATGCAGGCGGCAAGCGTTGAGAACGCAAGTGCCAGCGAGACCGCCAGATACAAGATTATACGTCGCGTCGGGTTCATATGCTTATATCTACGCAAGCCGGGTCGCGGATGTTACTCTATTCTACCATAAGTAGAACATTCATCAGTAGAACATTCGGATAAAATTACGATGTGTGGGGAGCATCGGAGATAGACTCTCCCGAGACAATGCGAAGAGGGCGGACAAACCGATCGGTTTGTCCGCCCTCTTCGCCCATCAGAACCTATGGAAGAAACCTTACTTCGAGGAACCACCGGAACCGTGCATCGATCCCTTGTTTTTCATATGCTCATTGTCCATGCGCTTGTCGTCCGCAGATCCGTTTTCCAGTTCGGTCATCGTATAATCCGACCAATGGTAGAGATGCAGACTGCCTGGAGCGGCGAACGGGTAAGACAATGGTGCGGGATCCATCATATCCATGTCCATATCACCATGCATCCCCATGCCACGGTGCATATCGGCCATTTCCTTGTCCACGCGCATTTTCTCGTTCGCTTCGCGCATTTCAGCGGGGGAGCCATTCATGATCTCCCGGCCTGTGTAATCGGACCAATGGAAGAGGTGCAGCGATCCAGGAGAGGCGAATGGATAAGAAAGAGATGCGGGATCCATATGCATGCCGTGCATCATTCCATCGTGCATCATTCCATCGTGCATCATTCCGTCATGGGACATGGGATGCTCATAGGAGACGTCGCCGGGATATATTTTCTTGGCGGCGGCCATGCTCTTTTCCATTCTGGCATCCTCGACGGATCCGTTCACCAATTCGGTATTGGTAAAATCCGACCAGTGGTACAGATGCAGAGTTCCTGGAGCGGCGAATGGGTACGCCAACGGCGCCGTCTCCAACCCCATCATATCCATACCGCCCTGCATTCCATTGTCGCCGCTCATTCCATATTGGGCGCGAGCGGGCGCAACGCCGAGGAAGAGCGCGAGACCAAGGGTAGTCGACAAAGCCAGTTTCACGGTAAGCTTGCTATTCATGTCCATAGTTTTCTCCCAGCGTGCCCTATGACACGGTGTCCCGGCGCTCTTAATGGAGCGGCTTCAGGACGGTGGTGTTTACGCGTTCCCCCGTAAGAACGACAGACGACCGTTTTTGTTCGCTTTTTTTCGACGCACGCGAATATGCTACTATTAATAGATCGCAGAGGCGGCGCCCGAGCCCTCGGCGCCCAACAAAAGCACACAATATCCGTGTCTTACGGCGTCGTGGCTGCCAGACGGCGCGGCCTCATGCCTATAATACAATCATCAGCAAGGAAGGTTCCAGGGAATGGCTCAGATCGCTCCGTTTGCGGGAATCCATTACGATCCCGTCCGCACCACCTTAACCGATGTCATCGCTCCCCCTTATGACGTGCTCTCGCCGGCCCAGCAGGATGCCCTTTATTCCAAAGATCCCTATAACATCGTGCGGCTCATCTTAAATAAGGAAGAAGCGGGCGATAGCGACACAAGCAATCGCTATACGCGCGCCGCAGCTTTTCTCAGGCAGGGACTTGCGGACGGCGCTTTCGTTCAGGATGGCGAGCCTGCATTGTACGAGTACATACAGCGCTTCGAACATCCGCTCAACCCGGTACAGATCGTACACAGGCGGACGCTGTTTGTGGCATTGAAAC
>JBBRKX010000537.1:0-4559 GCA_038231675.1 Chthonomonadales bacterium
CCTGCGCCTGTTTGCGGTCGGTAAAGTCACGTAATATCTTGACATATCCGCAGAGACCGCCCGCATCGTCGCGCAGGCCCGTCATGATGCCGCTTGCCCAAAACGGCGCGCCGCCCTGGCGTAGATGCCAGCGCTCGTCTTCCGCCCGTCCGGTAACCGCCGCCGTTTTTAACTCGCCGGCAAACACGCCCTTCTGCATGTCTTCGGGCGTGAAAATGAGAGCGAGAGAGCGTCCCAGCACCTCCTGTTCCTTGTATCCCAGGATACGCGCGGCGCCGCTGTTCCAGTTCACAATGCAGCCATCACTGTCCAGAACGATGATGGCGAAGTCAAGCACGTTCTCTTCGATGAGATGCAGGCGCGCCTCGTTGTTCATCAAGGTGGTGATGCTGCGCAATTGTTCCGGCTTCTCCGGCAGAGACAGATCAATATTTTCGCGCAATGGCTCGGCGCGCAACGCGCCCCCCGCCCATCCATGGGTCACTGCATACGACATAAGAACTCCTGAGAGGCGCATTCCCTTACCGCTACAGTGAGAAACCTGACCAGGGAAGGACTCGGTTTGAGTGGAAAGATTCACTCCGAGTAAGAAGTAGAAAGCGCGATTGGGATTAGGTTGTATCTCACCATCTTCGGTCGAAGCGACTCGCAAGATCAGGGCGTCATGAATTGCTACGCACGGCCGCAGGGAGGGCGACCGCCGCCAATGCCGCCGGCCTCTATCCCGAGCGAGGAAATCAGCACGACATGTGACACTCCCGCCCGCTGGGCGGAGGAGATCGCGGTGGCGTCCTGGGCAGGAGTATCCGGCCCGGGCGAGAGTAACAAGAGATGACTGACTCCTGCAAACGCCGCATCCAGTGTTTCGCTGCGGTTAAGGTCGATAGCAACGATTTGAATCTTATCGCCGCCAGGATCCGATTGCGGAATATCGCGCACCAATAAGCGGGTCTCTACACCGGCTTCCTTCAAAAAGATGGTCAATGGACGTCCGATATTTCCCGTTGCCCCCGTGATTGCAATCATGGTTGATCTCCTTTCCTCCTGGACAGTGTACAAAATTCCCGGGCGCGCCAGAGCGCCAGATCCGCTTTTCCGTCTGATCGGCGCCCCGCAACCGATCGTTTGCTCCGCTTCTCTTCTACAGAACCCATAGCAGCCACATAGCACTGTTCGATTATATATGCAGGCACGGTATGCAATCAAGATGAGAAAAAGTCAGTCAATGATCAATTTGGGACAATATCAGGCCGCCCTGAAAACGGTGAGGGTTTGAGGAGCAGTTTGTGAGGGCAAGGTAATGCAGAAGGTTTCAGGCGCACTATGAATCTGACGTTGAAGGGCGTTGTCGCGGATCACGAAAGTCAGGGACATGGATCGGCACTCCGCCGTTCTCAATCGACGATTGTGAACATAGCCCGGCGGCCGTCCATTCCAGGGCATTGTAGATATCGATGGGCGGCGGATCGCCGCTCAAGAGGGACATGGCGAACGCGCGGCCAACATGATAATCTCCGCCTCCGTGGCCGGCTTTGCCCGCTTCTTCCTGCAATGCGCGCCACTCGGCCGGCAAATGTTCCGCAAAGTCGCTCAGCGGCAGCCATTGCCGATGAGTTTCCGGACGGTTCTCTCCGATCCACACGCGCCCCGGTTGTCCCTCGACTCGGGAGGCTTCATAAACCCCTTGTGTGCCCTGCGCCGCATAATAATTCGACAGGTGCGGCCGGTTGGAGAGCATATCGACCCGAATCTTGATGAGCTTTCCGCTACAAAGCTGGCAGAGCATGAGCGTGGTATCGTCGTTGTGGTGCTCGGGATCGGTGTGCTGTCCCGTTCCCAGGCAGGTTACGGTCGCGATCCGCTCGTCCGGATCGGCTGCGGTAAACCACTGCATTACGGGCCCCAGGCTATGTGTCCCATACGTGCACCCGCGTACGCCGACCTGCCAGCGGTATCGCCACGTCGGCGTGCCGTCTTGGTGGTGATGCAGGGCACGGACCTCATGCAGATATTCGCCCTCGCCGTAGTAGAGGTCCCCGAATAGGCCTTTACGGGCCATCTCGCGCACCAGCACGTTGTCCTGCAGATAACAGTAGTTCTCCGCCATCATGTATGTCTTACCGGAAGCCTGCACGGCGTCCAGCAGTTGCCAGCACTCCTGCAACGATATGGCGGCGGTAACCTCCGAGAGCACATGCTTTCCTGCCTGGAGCGCAAGAAGGCTCTGCGGAACATGCAAGTGCATGGGCGTCGCGATAACGGCCGCATCGATGAAACCGAGCATGGAAGCAAAGTCGTCGAACGTTTGAGGGATTCCATTTCGTTGCGCACCGTCGTGCAACAGGAGTGGATCCTTTTCACAGAAGGCCGCGATCTCGATGAACGGCAGGGAGCGCAGTCCGGTAACAAAGGATAGTCCACGATTTCCGGCGATGCCGATACGCAGTTTGTCGGGCGTCATGAATCTGCCTCCTATAAAGCACGGTCAATTTCAGGCCAAATTTACCTTATTTTAGAAGGCCCTGCGAAGAAATTTGAGCATCTTTCTTACCCGGCGGCGGAACGGAATTGCTGATAGAGCGTTTCAGGCATGGGCGTATTCAGTTGCCAGGTGATGCGCATCGGTCGCTCCGACTCATGACGGACGTACTGCGCGGTTCCCAGGCAAACATAGGGCGAGGTTCTGCCTTCCGTCTGCTTGCTCTCACGAACCATAAGCATTACGTGGGACTTCCGGAGGGAGTGCTCGACATACCGCTTCCCGGTTTCATGGGCTTCCCGCGTGGTGCTTTGCGATTCCCAGTGAAATAGCGTAGGAGAGATAGGATAGTCCTGATAGCGTGTTGTCGGCGAGTAGTCACGCTCGGTCTTGCGCAGAGTGATGAAAAACACGTCGCTCGCATGGCGCTTGGAGTAGTAAACGCCTTCCCGCATCGCCGCCGGATTCTCCTGGCCAAACGCAGCCATGATCTCGTCTTTAGTATATGACGCGTGGACGTTCAGGGGGACGTCCGCCAAAGCATCGACGTTCAGGGGATGTGTCAGCATTGAAGAACGCTCATTGAGTGCGCCCAACATCTGCACGATCTCTTCACGAACTTCCTCTTCGCGCCACAATCTCTCCAAAGCGGTATCCAGTTCAGGAAACCGGAAATCGCCCAGCAGACCATAGGTGAGCATGAAAAGCTTGCGTTGATCGCGCACGGAAAGACGGTCGGAACGTGGCGGCGCGGACTGCCGTAGTGCTTCGGAATAAAAGTCAATGCGCTCCGGATCCTCTGCGGCAAGGAGACTCTGTAGCCGTCGCCCGAGCTTTGGTTCGAGGTCCGATGGAGCCTCCGTTACCAGACCTGCTTCCCGCTTCGTCTGGCGGTAGTACCTTCCGTTGCGATAGATGTCTTCCGGCTGCAATCCTGTCTCCGTAAGAAACGTATCCAGAGGATAGTCCGGGTTGCCGGCCGCCAGCATTCGCAGTTCCGCTCTCATCTGCGCCGGCCGTAAAGGCAGTGCCGAGCGGAGGTTATCCAGCACCGTCTTACGCGCGATCCGATCCAATTGAATGTCGCAGCCGGCCGGAAGCGTGGGGAAACCCTGTTCGATCTGCTTTTCCAGCGCGATACGGCTGATTCCGGTCATTGCCCTGTAGCGTAACTCGAAACGAAACTTCTGGTTTTGCAGGCCGATGAAGTCCAGGACCGTCAGGCAGGACTTCCCATGACACAGTCGCAGCCCACGACCGAGTTGCTGAATGTAGACTGTTGCGCTCTCCGTCGGCCGCAGGAATAGCACCGTATCCACTTCCGGCAGGTCGACGCCTTCGTTAAAGATATCCACGGCAAAAACGATGTTCAGCTTGCCGTTACGCAGATCGCGCACCGCCTGCACGCGTTCGGCCGATTCTGTATCAGCGGAGAGCGCCATACATGGAACGCCAAATCTCTGAAAACTCTGAGCCATAAACGCCGCATGTTTGATGCTGACGCAAAAACCGATCGCACGCATTTTCCGCCAGTCGGTGACTATACGGCGTACTTGCTCGAAGACGAAAGCGGCGCGAGCCTGTCCGTTATTAACGTACTTCCGTTCCAGGCCCTCGATACTGTATTTCCCGTTCAGCCAATCGACGTCGGTCAGGTCTTCGTTGTCGGCGATGCCGAAATACTGAAACGGGCAAAGGAGACCGCCTTCCAGGGCATCCCAGAGCCGTAGTTCCACGGTGCTCTTGCCGCCGAAGAAATCCCGTACGTCACTGCCATCCGTGCGCTCCGGCGTCGCGGTCAGCCCCAGCAGCACCCGTGGCTGTATATAGTCGAGCAGGCGGCGGTAGGTTGCAGCCTCGGCGTGATGGAACTCGTCTACCACCACGACATCAAAGTGATCCGGTGGAAAGCGTTTAAGATCGAAATGGGATAGGGACTGGATCGAGGCGAACACATGGCGAAAAATCGTCGGACGATCCCCATCAACCCACCGCTCACCGAAGGCGCCATCGCGCAGGGCGGTTCGAAAAGTCTTCAAAGATTGATCCAGGATCTCGCGGCGGTGGGCAACGAACAGCA